>NZ_CDROCK010000044.1:0-58611 GCF_977020205.1 Pseudomonas sp. AIG
TTCGGGTTCCGATGACTGGCGTGCTCCAGTCGTTTAATTACGGCTGATCGTTACAAGCATCGGCCAGCTCTGCTGGTCGATGTTGTTTTCGCCCTCCAGAATTTCGCGTAAGTTGAGCCGCTTTGCGGTCGTCGACTCACGCCGCTGTACAGCACGAGGAACAAGGGATGTTCGCGCCGGCCAATGAAACCCATTTTGCCCTGACCATCGAAGGCCTTTCCGCCGATTTTCAGGTGTTTACCCTCACCGGTCGGGAAGCCATCAGCCAGCCTTTTGTCTTCGAGGTGGAGCTGGTCAGTGAGCAGCCGTCGCTGGACCTCGAAACCCTGCTGCACAAACCGGCCTTCCTGCAACTGTCGCCTGACGGCAGCGGCATCCACGGCCAGATCTACCGCGCTGCGCAAGGTGATTCCGGCAAACGCCTGACCCGTTATTCAGTGACCCTGCGTCCGCAATTGTCTTACCTCGCGCATCGCGTCAATCAGCGCATCTTCCAGAACCTCAGCGTGCCGAAAATCATCGGCAAGGTCCTCGAAGAGCACGGCATCCAAAGCAACGCCTACGAATTCAAGACCGGTTCGATTTATCCCGAGCGCATCTACTGCGTGCAATACGATGAATCGGACCTGCATTTCATCCAGCGTCTGTGCGAGGAAGAAGGTATTCATTACCACTTCGAGCACACGGCGACGGCGCACAAACTGGTATTCGGCGATGACCAGACGGTGTTCCCGAAACTCAAGCCTGTGGCCTATCAGCAAGACTCCGGCATGGTCGCCAGCGACCCGGTGATCAAGCGCTTCGACCTGCGTCTGGAAACCCGCACCAGCCGCACCACCCGCCGCGATTACGACTTCGAAAAACCGCGCCTCACCCTCGAAAGCGAAAACCGTGGCGACGCCCTGCCCGACCTCGAAGACTACGATTACCCAGGTCGTTTCATCGACCGCGAGCGCGGCAAACACCTGGCCAAACGCGCCCTCGAACGCCATCGCAGCGACTTCCAGTTGGCCGAAGGCAAGAGCGATCAGCCATTACTGGTCAGCGGCCACTTCCTTGCGCTCACCGCGCACCCGAAAGCCAAGTGGAACGACCTCTGGTTACTGACCGAAGTCCTCCACGAAGGCAAACAGCCGCAAGTCCTCGAAGAGTCGGTAACCAGCGACACCACCGCACTCAAAGACGATTTCCACCAGGGCTACCGCAACCGCTTTCAGGCCACCCCGTGGGACGTGCCCAACCGCCCGCCCCTGCGGCACCCGAAACCACGCATCCTCGGCAGCCAGAGCGCCGTGGTCACCGGCCCGAAAGGCGAAGAGATCCACTGCGACGAATACGGCCGCGTCAAAGTGCAATTCCATTGGGACCGCGAAGGCCAGGCCGACGACAAGACCAGCTGCTGGCTGCGCGTCTCCAGCGCCTGGGCCGGCGCCCAGTATGGCGGCATCGCCATCCCACGCATCGGCATGGAAGTGCTGGTCACCTTCCTTGAAGGCGATCCCGATCAACCGTTGATCAGCGGCTGCCTGTACCACAAGGAAAACACCGTCCCCTATCCACTGCCGGCGAACAAGACCCGCAGCACCTTCAAGACCCTCAGTTCCATGGGCGGTGGCGGCTACAACGAACTGCGCATCGAAGACAAAAAAGGTCAGGAACAGATCTACCTGCACGCCCAGCGTGATTGGGACGAAAACGTCGAGCACGACCAGAAAATCCGCGTCGGCAACGAACGCCACGACACCGTAGAGAAGAACAGCTACAGCGAATTCAAAGCCGAAGAACACCACACCGTCTACGCCGACCGCAAAGTCGAAGCCCGCGCCAACGACCACCTGACTGTCGGCGTCAATCAGCACATCAAGATCGGCACCGGCCAGTTCATCGACGCCGGCCAGGAAATCCACCTCAGCAGCGGCATGAAAGTGGTGATGGAAGCCGGCGCCGAACTGACCCTGATCGGCGGCGGCAGCTTCATCAAGATCGACGCCGGCGGCGTGACCCTGAGCGGCCCGGTGATCAACATGAACTCCGGCGGCAGCCCCGGCAGCGGCACCGGCGCCGCCCCGCTGATGCCCGGAATCCTGAAACAGGCCGACGCCGACAAGGCCGGCCAGGTCCTCACCCCGGCCCAGATCAACACCCTCAAACGTAACGCGCCGTTCTGCGAAGAATGCGAAAAATGCAAGGCAGGTGCCTGTGCCATCTGATCGAATTACGCCCAAGGATTGGCTGGCGCAACAGCCGTTGCAGACTGGCGAGCGTTTGTATCTGGTGATCAGTGCGGCGAGTGATTCCGAGCCGCTCAAGCCTTTCTATCAGCAAGATACCGCACCACAACTTCACCCAATTTGGGGTGGAACGCCTTACGCCGATTGGCTTCCTGTCATGCCGTATCTCGCCGAGATCAGCCCCAATGCCAGTTTTCTGCAATGGATTACTGAAACCGATGCATTGGATTGGGGTTGGCTAGCGGTATCCACCAGCGCGCCGGGAACGGTGCTTGAGCATTTGCGCAGCCTGACTCAGGTAAAGATGCCGGACGCCACTGAGGTGTTTTTCAGGTTCTGGGATGGTCGACATTTTCATCCCATCATCGAAGGGTTAGGTGCTACAGCAGGTGAATTGCTGCCGGTGTTCCAACGCTACCTGATTAACGGGCAAACGCTCGAAGTCGGCAGAAGAGCGGTACCTCCCGCAAAAGAGTGGCCCTGGTGGGAGATCCCCCAAACGCTTTTGGATGCTCTCGCGAAAAAGGACCACACCACCGTCGTTGAAAACCTGATGCAGTGGCTATCAGAAGATTGCTCAGAGCTGTACTTCGAATTCCCCGAAGCCAACTTGCGCAGAAAGGTTGAGCGCTTCGTGCGCCAGAACCCAAACACAGAAGAGATGGCAGAGCGTCTCGCCGCACAGCTGACAAAGGAAGTCACGTCATGAATACCCCGATTGGTACCCTGGTCCTGCGTGTGCTGGACGCCAAAGCACCTGACGTGAACCTAATTCTCAAAGACTTTAAAAACTGCCTGAGTGACTACAAGGAATGGGCAGACGGTTTCTGGACAGGTTGGGCGCTGGACGTCGACCAGACCTTCAAGGTCGGCAACGAAGTCAGCATCACCGAGCGGAAAACCGAAACAGGTGCGGTGAAGACCTATGCCACTTGCCCGTTGATAGGTGACTTCACGCTGATTCACATGTTCGAGTCGGCGCGCTTTGTGCCGATTGGCAACACGCCAGTCAAACTGGAACCGGTCACCAAAGGCACCTTTTACGACGACGTTACCGGTCCGGTCATCGAAACCATGATCGGCCCCAGCGGCATCAAAGTGATCGAGGGGGCCAAAAGAGGTCAAACCTATCGCATCACCTTCTTCCCCAACGTATCCCAGAGCGACGTCAAGGCGCTCTATGACTCCTATCAAGGCGTTATCGGCAAGCTTGATGGCTGGTTGCAGAGCGAATGGTCGAGCAAGTTCAAGCCGCAATGGGCCAGTTACTCTGCAGCGGATCGTGCCGGGCGTTCGGTGATTTTGCTCAAACGAGCCTTCGAGGGGTTTGAAAAGGCTCTTTTGCAGCTGTGGGATGACATCAAAAGCCTGTTCGAGCTACTCGCCAATCCGAGGAAAAATTACGAAAAGCTGAAAAAGTACTTGTCGGACGTCGAGATCGACAAACTCTATGCAGCCTCCAAGGAATCGATCGCTTCAGGATTGCTGATACTCAGCGATGAACCCCTGATGTTCATCTATATCTCAGCCATTGTGGCCTGGGTGGGCATGCTGCCTCCCCAAGTCGTAGTTGACGTAGTAACTGCGATTGCCTCGGAATTCCTGATCAACGTCCTAGTGGGTATCTGCCTGACAGGTGGCGCTGGACTAGCTATAAGAGGCGGTACAAAAGTCCTTTCCACTGTCAAATCGGGAGAAGCGGTCAAGTACCTCGAAGACCTTGCCTCTACCTTGATGACACTCAGCAACAAACACGCCCTGCCCGCTCATGCGGAAGTGTCGAAACCAATCATCGCCAGCGCCAAGAATGTGCCGATGAAGCCTGCCAAAACAGCCGCATTGAAGATCGATGAGGCCGTCGCCGAAGCGCCTAAACCGCAGTCAGCGAAGGAAGCTCCGCATAGTCAGGTGGCGCAAAAGCCTGCTCAGAGTCCGCTGCCCAAAACGGCGGACACTCCGAAGCAAGAGGTTAAGGACGCCTCCTCATTTCCACGCGACAAGAAACAAAACAAACATACGCTCCAGCCGGAGGAAAAACTCGACGACGTATCTACGCAGTCGAAAACCCCGGACGATAAAAGTGCAACCAGTGCGAAAAAAACCTGTACTAACAATTGCCCCGTATCGATGGTTACTGGCGAGGAATTGTTGACGATTACCGATGGTGAACTGGGTGGCTTGCTGCCGTTCATCTGGACTCGTCTCTACCGAACCAGCGCGGCTGAAATCGACTGCGGTCTAGGTTATGGATGGAGTCACGCCCTCGCTCAGCGAGTGGACGTCAGTGATGACGAGGTCGTGTGGACCGATCATGAAAACCGGGTCACCACTTTTCCGCTGCCCAGCGTACAGCGCCCGGCAATCACCAATAGCCTTTCGGAAGCCGCCATATTCATTGGCGAAGATCCGTCCGAGCTCGTACTGACTCAAGCCGGCGAAAAGCCGCAGTTCTATCACTTCCGCTTCAACAGCAAAGGCGCGACGTTGATCGCCATCAGCGACAACTACGACAATCGGCTGCACATCACCCGTGACATCCATGGTCGAATCAAGCGCGTGGATAACGGGGCTGGTCGTGCATTGCTTGTGCGGTACGACCGCAAGCATATTGTCGCCATCGACTATCAGCAGTTTATTCCAGCGGACAATCTCGAAGACGCCTGGAACACCGTTCAGACGCTGACCACCTATGAGTACGATGCTCAACATCGGTTGATCAAAGCCACAAACGCTCTGGGAGAGTCCGAGCGTTATGCCTACAACGAACAGAACGTCATTCTTGAGCGGCAGCTCGCCGGAGGCGCAAGCTTCTACTGGGAGTGGGAAAAGGAAGGCAAGTCCGCACGTTGCATCCATCACTGGGCCAGTTTCTCTCAGATGGATGCGCACTATGCGTGGGATGACAAAGGCAGCGTCACCGTTACCAACGCCGATGGCAGCGAAGAGATTTATACCCACGACGACAAGGCGCGACTCGTCGCCAAAGTTGATCCGGACGGTGCCGAGCACTTAAAAGCCTATGACGACAAAGGCCGACTGATCGCCGAAAAAGACCCGATGGGGGCGGTCACTGAATATCAGTACAACGAGGCCGGCCGTTTGATCGCGGTGATCCCGCCAGAAGACGCGGCGACCACCTACGAGTACTACAAGGGCTTTGTCCGTGTGGTGAATCGCGGTACCGCCAAATGGATCTACTGGCGTAACGACCAGGGTGACATCACTGAGCAAGTCGACCCGGATGGCAACTCTACGCATTACACCTATGATCGCCAAGGACGCCTGCTGGAGGTCCGCCATCCCGACGGCAGCCGCCACCAACTGGGGTGGAACAACCTCGGCCAATTGCTGGAGGAGCGCCTGCCCGACGGCGGCCAGCGCAAGTACCGCTACGATGCGCTCGGCAGACAAATCACCCGCCAGGCTGAAACCGGTGCAATCACCCACTACCAGTGGGATGCTGCAAATCGACTGGCACAGATCACTCTGCCCGGTGGCGCTACCCGTGCGTTCACTTACAACCCATACGGCCGCGTCACTGCAGAACGCGACGAACTGGGGCGTATCACCCGCTATGAGTACGCCGACAATCTTCATCTGGTCAGCCGTCGTATCAATCCGGACGGCAGCCAGCTGCGCTATCGCTACGACAACGCACGCCTGCTGCTCACCGATATCGAAAACGAACGCGGCGAACACTATCAACTCGATTACTACTCAAATGGGCTGATCCAGCAGGAAACCGGTTTTGACGGGCGTCGTACCGCCTACGAGTACGACCTCAACGGCAAACTGCTGAAGAAAACCGAATACGGTGACGACGGCAGTGAGCTGGTGACCGAGTACCAGCGCGACGCCTCTGGTCGCCTGCTGGTCAAAACCCTCGCTGATGGCGAAGAAATCCATTACAGCTACGATGCCCTGGGTCGCCTGGTAAACGTCGACGACGGCCACTGGCCCCTCGCCTATGAGTACGACGTACAAGATCGTCTGATCACTGAGCACCAAGGTTGGGGCACCACGCGGTACGAGTACGACAGCGTCGGCCAACTCAATCACTGCCGCCTGCCGGATGGCAGCACACTCGATTACCGCCACTTGTCCGGCGGTCGGCTGAGCAGCATTGACCTCAACGGGTCGCGCCTGACTACGCATCAGTTCGACGCTGGCCGTGAACAACAGCGTCAACAAGGCGTGCTGCTAAGCCAATATCAGTACGACGAACAGGGAAGGCTTCAGGCGCACACCGTAGGTCAGCAGGATCGCAATCTGTTCCAGCGCCGCTACGCCTACGATGCAAATGGCAACCTGGCCGGCATCGATGACAGCCGCAAAGGAAACCGCAGCTACCACTACGACCCACTGGATCGTCTGGTCAGCGTTCGCGGCGCCACACCCGAAAGTTTCGCTCATGATCCGGCCGGCAACTTGCTCGGCCAAAGCGATCTGCCCGCCGCGAACCTCGCCAACGTCAAAGGTAATCGCCTGCTTATGCAAGGCGACCGACATTACGACTACGACGCCTACGGCAATCTGGCCCGGGAACGCCGTGGTACCGGACAGCAACTGGTCACCGAATACCGATACGACTGCCAGCATCGCTTGATTGGAGTCACGCTGCCCGGTGGCAGCACCGCAAGCTACAAGTACGACGCCTTTGGTCGTCGCATTGAGAAGACCGTCGATGGTCAGACCACAGAGTTTCTCTGGCAAGGTGAACGCCTGATCGCCGAAAGTGCCGAGAATCGCTATCGCACCTATATCTACGAGCCTGGCAGCTTCCGCCCATTGGCAATGCTCGACGGCGAAGGCCCCCTGAAGGCAACGCCGTTCTATTACCAACTCGACCACCTCGGTACACCTCAAGAGCTCACCGACTACAGCGGCGAAATCATGTGGTCGGCGAAATACCGTGCCTATGGCAATCTGGCCACCTTGGATGTCGCCGAAATTGATAACCCTCTGCGCTTCCAGGGTCAGTATTTCGATGCGGAGACGGGGTTACATTACAACCGGCACCGCTACTACAATCCCAGCATCGGGCGGTTTCTGACACCGGATCCGATCAAGCTTGCAGGTGGTTTGAACAACTATCAGTATGTGCCTAACCCTACGGGATGGGTGGATCCGTTGGGATTAACGGCTATCGAGTGTGAACCTCCTGTTGTGGATGCGAGTGGCCGCCCTAAATCCAGCCCTCACTATAGCGTCGCTTATGAGGCCACATTGGAAAAAGACGTTCACTATCCTGGAAGAAGCGATCTTTCACACTTCCAGGAAGGCAATAAACAGCTCTACAACACTATGAATAATGATCCTGTTTACAAAGATCATATGGAAACCTTGTATCCTGGCATTTTTGAAAAAGTCAGCCCTGGCCCGAAGGGCGCTCACGCAAGGTCAAAGCCACATCCTCTACTAACCTGGCATCATGACGCCTATCGTGAAGGGATTTTGCAGCTCATCCCTACGGCGCAACACAGATCCGGAGGGGTAGTTGCTGATGTTCTACATCCAGGCCAGAAAGGTGGGATGGAGCTCTGGGGAGGCGGCCGAAAATAAATGGTGGATCAAATGAAAAAAACAAAATTTATTAATGTTCTCTCTGATGCAGAAAACCTAAATTGGGAAGACGCATTGTATTTACCAAAAAACAAAGAAGAGTGGGGTTTGAATTGCGAAGCAATAATCGAAAACCCAGACACCTTTGAAGACTACGACGCTGATGATAATCCGACAGAGCTATCAAAAATAGGCTATCGTTATGTTTTACTCTGCGACGACCTATCGTCCATAATAAAAAACCTAAAAGAACAGACCGCCTCATATGATATGGATACTGCCTACAAAGCGTTCATATTTTATTTTAATAACGATAGCTTCATTAAAATAGCCTAAATAATAGGCCCAGCACAAATATCGATAAGAGCGGACAGATGAAAAGATAGATTTATTTTTAAATGTATCAACCAAAGCCATTAAAAATAAATCTACCCCCTTTTTACCGGCATGTTCCAGAGGAATTTTGACATGCCTAAGATAAGTATTTCGTGCAGCAGTCTTGTAAAGAATATGAGACAAAAAGGACAAAAAGGCGACAAAAAGGGGACAGATTTATTTTCTACACGCTAAGAATAAATCTATCCCCTTTCGCTGTGGAATCCTGATATAAAATTTGACTGGAGTTCTTTTGGAATTGAACAGGGATCCTCAGTGGATACCAACACGATCTCTCAAGTCGAAAAACTACTTAGCGTAAGTTTTCCAAAGTCATATCTGGACTTGGTCACATATTCCGATGAAGCCTCTCCAGAGATACTTTCATTTCCATATGGAAACGAAGTGACATGCATAAGCGAATTCTTTTCTTTCTCGCCGGATGTGGCGCCGTATACCATCTCATGGTACTCAGGCGCGGGAAAACCTCCAGGGCTTCTCAAAAAAATTATCCCAATAGCAAGAGATGCGGGTGGTTATCTGATCTGCCTAAATTTCAACATACCCTCGATTTCTGTTGAAATATTTAATCAAATCTCAAGTAAAACCTACTTCATTGCTAACAATTTTGATGATTTTGTTAATTTGTGGACTGAGTAAAACAACGCGCAAAAATAGTCAACCTAGGATCGTGTCACCTCTCGGAGGTAGTTGATCCTCAATGGAGGATTTCATCAGCCCTCTACTGATCATGATTACAAATCGTGATGGTTAGACAAAAGGGGACAGATTTATTTTCTACAAACTAAAAATGAATCCTCCCCCTTTTCTCAAACTAGGAAAACATATTGAAAAGAACGAGCCAAAGACTTTGAGCGAGCAGAACCATGCATAAATATCAAGACTTGACAATGAAACTCGACAACCCCGACGAAGAAACATTTTGGCTCGGTCCCGCCACTGCCGAGCAAATTAAAAAACTCGAGAATATTCTAGGCATAAAGCTGCCTGAAGATTTCGTTGACTTCTTGAGTGTATGCGGTGGTGGTGCAGCAGACTCAGAAATATCCGGAATTGAGAATAATGATGCAACTCTAGATAACGGCGGAACTGTAAATTACAGCACCATGCACTGCCGTGTAGAGTTTGAATTACCTAGTCATTTTGCCGTCATTTATTTAAAAGACGACGAAGTTTGCTGGGCAATTGATTGCGGTCCCACGGGAAATGGACAAGTCATTAGCTACGATCTGTTTAAGCGCAAACCGTCCAAGAAAATAGCGGAAAACTTCTATTCATTCTTTGAGGAATACATCAAACTTAGAATCTAACTTTCAACCGTGAGTTATCTGGTAAGCAGTCGGACAAAAGGGGACAAATTTATTTTCGACACGCTGAAAATAAATCTGTCCCCTTTTCTTCCCAAAAACTCGACGTACTACCGAAAAAAAATGAGAACTTTTTATGTGATTGCTAGTAAGGACATGGAGCCAAACCTCCCGCATAGCTCAAACTGGCCAAAGCTTATAGGCTACTCCTTCGCAGATAACTATTTTTACTTATCCGAAGGCAAAGGCCACGGCTTTGCCGCGAACGACATGCCTGAATCGAAAGCTAAAAGACCAGAATGGCTTGAAATATTTACAGCTTTAGACGCGACTTGGTTCCTCAACATGATTGACAACACCAACTTCACCAGCGAAACGGATTTCCGTAAAAAATTAACAGCACACATTGGCAACGTAGATACAATAATATTTTGACTATCTCGAGTTCGGTATTACACCAGCAGGCAGGGCTCAACTGGCATCGAAAGTGATAGTGTAATCCAAGCACAGGAAAACAATCGTGTCTACGTGAAATCTGCCAACGCCTACCAATGTGTAAACGGCGGACAGACCAGGTTTTCTTTTTCAACATCAGAAAAGGGACAGATTTATTTTCTACAAACTGAAAATAAATCTGCCCCCTCTTAAGCTTTAAATATCACCATTGGACCCCATGAGGTAGAACTATGAATTTCAATGACACCCTAGTAAATACGGACGAGCGATTCGCTATAGGAATTGAAGAAACAACAGGAAAATACTACATCTCGATTTCAGTCAACAATCGCATGGTTGACTACGAAGAATATTATGAATTAAGCAAAGGGTCTTACTTGCTGTTTCTTAAAGACTCCTCTGCAGCATTACTGTTTGTGGAGCGCTGTAGAGCTAGGTTGGAGGATGAGCTTCTCTTTTTCAAGCCGGGAGCAGACCGCGGGATCGCGACGTAAAAAACGATAAAATTCGGTCATTAGTGGAACACAGGCAGATCCCCATCAGGGCCGTACTGGAGGAGATCAGGAAACAAAACAACACTCATTTCACTCGGGCGGAATTGTATCTGATTGATGAGCTTCTATATTGCTATGGATAAGACAACGTTGATAAATCAATGAAGAAATCACACACCATGACTGCCCCATTAAAATACAATCTCCAGCCGATCAGAGTACCCAGCGGATGGACAATAACCATCAACAACATGTTTGAAGTTGAACTGACAGCCGAAACAACTGAGTGGTTCTCCAGCTCGGTTCTGTTGGGTGGCGTTCGGCGCAGTACAGGTCATTGCTTCGACTCGAGGGTCGAACCGGAAGGCGATCCTGAGGGAGAATTCGTGGTGGATTTTTTGACGATAGAACATGACAAACATGGCAAACCGGTCAAAAACTCTGAGGTATTCCTGGGTGAATTCAGAACCCGACACAAAGCCAGGTTTATTGAGAAAATCGAGTCATTCATGCTGGAGACCTGACAACCTCCGGGACAGAATCTAAAAACTCATGTCGGCTTCGATATTTTCCTCATACCCGGAAAGTGCTTTAAGAATGGCAGCGTTCTCCGCATATTTTTCTTTCAGTTGCCTCAGCTGTCGATCCGTTCCTTTGCAATAGCGGTTGATCTCACCGACCATCCGGCTGATGTCTTCTGGTTCCACCAGATCAGGCTCGGAAACCTCTCCCCGCAAGGAATCGCAGTTATCCCTTGCCATGACGTAGTCCGCAACATCGGAGGGCACGGCATTTTCGTTTTTGGCTGGGCCCGCTAAAACCGCAAGTGCCAGCAGCGCCATGAAACGACAGGCCGTGTACCTTTTGGTCGGACTGTTCGTTATTGCACCGGCCAGGGAAGTCATGTCGATTTCAACCTCTCGAAAAGTCACGCGTGTCACTCGATCAACGCTTGCGCGACCTCATATTTGACCACCACGCGATTGCGATAAAGTCTCTCACGCTTCACCAATTCCCCAACCTGCCCCTTCTCCCTCACCTCCCGCCAAATCTCATTCTCCCGATACACCCGCGCGCCCTCCCGCACAAACCGATGCGCCTCTTGAAACACGTGATAGCGATATTCCCTCACCCGATCACACAGCAACTCCCCTTCGAGTTGTGTCTCGCCGACGTTCAACTTCAACTGAAAGTGACGATCCGTCGGGTTGTGCAGAACCAGATCAACGTAGTTATAGAAAATTGCCGCCCCGGATCCAAACGGCAGCACCCGCCCTTCATCCGGAAACGGGTCGAAGCTGTGGTTGGAGCGTTCGACCACTACCAGCGGTGAATGAATCGCCATCCAGTGGATCAGGTTGCTCAGTTGGCAAATGCCACCGCCTACCCCGCGTCGTGCCTCGCCGAAAGACAGTTCCATGCCTTCAACGTAGCCACGCTTCAAGGTCGGGCGGCCGACGAGGCGGCAGAAGGAGAAGTGTTCGCCGGGGGCGATGATGACGCCGTCGATGGCGGCGACGGCGAGTTTGAGGTTGATGACTTTGTTGTGTTGCAGGGCGAGGTCGGAGTCGCCGAGTTTGCGGATGAGTTTCGAGGTGTGTTTGAGGTAGCGAAATGGCAGTCGCTCGGCAATGGCGACGGGGCGTGCGTAGCGTTTGCTGGAGCAGTGCCAGGCAATTTGGCGGAACAGTCTTTTTTGCCACACGCGCAGCCAGTAGAGGGCTGGGTGGTAGAGGGAGAGTGGTTTCATCCGTGACACAACGGCGTGCGCCGTTTCTTCCTTGAACCGTGAGAGGGGCGCGCATTTTATCCGGTAATGACCGGCAGCACCCCATGCATTTCATAAGATCAGCCGCGTCTCCTCGGCATACATCTACCGTCACATGCGCAAATTAAGGTTCGCCTAAGGTTGCCTCGCTACGATCGCGGCCACGAAACCCTGTTGCCCTTGAATCGCAGATGAGTCCTTCCGACATGAAAGCGTTTGATTTACCAACCCAGCCATCGTCGAACTTCAGCCTCGTCTTGGTAAATTACAAAACCCCGGACATCACCCGAATGTGCCTCGAGCTTTTGCGTGAGCACGTCCAGGAGCAACGCATTCCGGTGTGGGTGGTGGATAACGATTCGGCGGATGCCAGTCTCGATTACTTGCGTTCGCTGGACTGGATCAACTTGATCGAACGGCCTTCGCCGGGCAAAGAACCCGGCCATATTGCGCATGGCAAGGCACTGGATCTGGTACTGGAAAAAGTCGACACCGATTATTTGTTTCTGTTGCACACCGACACCTTTGTCTACGACAAGGAAGTGTTTGCGATGATGATGCGTGAATGCACGAAAAACCCGGATATGGCCGCAGTCGGTTGTGTAGAACAACTCAATCGAGGGATTGTGCGTGACACCTGGCGTTTAACTTCGCGCTTCTGCAAGCACTACGTTCGCAAAGCAAAAGTGCGTCTTGGCCTGCGCTCGAAAATGCCAAGACCGTACAAAGAAACTCATCTGAAAAGTTTCTGCACATTGTGGAATGCGCGGTTGATGAAGTCCCAAGGCCTGCACTTCTGCATGGATGAGCAGGTGCCCGGATATGCGCTGCAAGATCGAATGACTGGCCTGGGCTATGGCATCAAGTTCCTGTCGCCGCGCAAGATTTTCAGCTATCTGGATCACATCCAGTCAGGAACTGTCGCGGCTGCAGGCACCTACGGGAAAAATCACCGCAGGACAAAAATGTATCAGGCCACGCTCAAGCGCTTTCATGGGGCAGCTAGACAAAGCTGAAGGGCACACCTCGGTTTAATTAGCGGCAAACAAAAAGGGCGACTATAAAGTCGCCCTTTTTGTTTGCAGAAATTGTATACATCTACTCCGAAGAGGTGTTCGCCCAGTGTAATGGCCTGGCAATCCATGCACCGGTAAAGAGCCCTGACACTGGGCGAACGGGTAGGATTTTAATAGAAGTTGGCGCTTATGTCCTCATTCTTGAATGTAAAAATTATGTACGAAAACGTTAATAGATATTTATCGACGATTCCTTTCATGAAACTTTCAATGAGGTCAATCCAAACTAATAGTATGACTACTCTAATACAAAAACTGTACAAGAGCAGTCACCCTGTAGAGTTAAAGCTCAACTTTCGTGTTGACTGGTCACTTTCAAGATATCGGTGTAAGTGACAATAACGCTCTGCCCTTCTTTCAGATCTTTCAGCTTGGCTTGAATTTCAGGCTTTTTCACGTCGAGAACTTTCGATACGCCCGCCGGGTTTTGCAGGGTCACCTGATTTGTCTTCAAATCAATTTTGGTGATTTTCAGTTGCACCTGAACCTGACGGTACGCTTCGCCACCGGGGTTGTCGCTGCCCGGAGCCTTACGCAATTCACCTGTACGTTCGGTAGTGCCAGGCAGACCTTTATCCACATCGGTGTCGAGGTAAGCGGCGACAGAACGCTGTACCTGGATGGTGACCTGATCGCCGGCCTTGAGATTGTCGAGGTTTTTCGCCTTGTCGCTGAGCTGAACGTGGACCGGCTTACCTTCGGCACCTTCCAGCACAACTTGATGGTTGGCGGCATCGACGGAGATCACTTTGGTGGTGACCTTATCCGCCTCGATGGAAGCGGACAGCGGAATATCGGCAGCAAAGGCGCCGAAGCTGGTGGCGGACAGTACGGTTGCGAGGGTGATGGCCTTGGCCAGTGCGTCGAGCTTCATAATCAATACTTTCCCTGTGATGAATGGCAGCGCCCGGCGTTGAAGCGGCTTCGACGCCGGGCGTGCCACTGAGCATAGACGCTGTTCAGGGCTTGGCGGGTGTTTGTTGCTTTGCGGTGTCCTGCGCGGTGGATTCGCCGCTGGGCGTGCCTTTGCCGGCGTTTTCACGCTGTTTCGGATCGGTGGGCCGCAGGGCGTCGTTGTCGCGTTCGGTTTCGCCGGGTGGCCGGGGTTCGTCGGGGTGTTCGCCTTGGGTGATGGGTTTCATGGGGCTGTCCTCAGGCTTCGGGGTCGTCGAGTTCTCGGGCGACGTTGATGGCGGGTGAGTTCTTGTGCAGGTCGTCGGCTTTGGCGCGCAGGATCTGCCATTGCTCAAGGTCGATGGCGCCTTGGCCGAGCAGGTCGTCGGCGATGCGTTGCAGGTCTAAGTAGTGCGTGTCGGGGGATTGCTGCCAGTAGGTTTCGTCGTCGAACAGGCGTTGCCAGGAATTCAGGTCTGGGGGTTGCAGGTCGTCGCTCATGGCTAATCCTCGGCAGATTTTTCTGTAGAGGACAACACACCAAGCCAAGTTCAAACCGATCCATTGTAGGAACTGCCGAAGGCTGCGATCTTTTGATTTAGCTTTTAAAAACAAGATCAAAAGATCGCAGCCTTCGGCAGCTCCTACGGGGATTCGTGGGTACCTTTCAGTACCCGGTCATTTCCAGATAACCCTCGCCGGGATGGCTGCCGCTGATGCGTACCGGGCCTTCCCAGTACGGAATGCGCAGATTCATCCAGGCGTTGGGGTTGAGAGCGTCGAGGCTGATGTCGAGATGTTTGTCGGGGATGCTGATCGACCATTTTACGGGCAGCGACTTACCAGCAACCTTGGCAGTGGTTTGCGGGGTGAGCTGGATCTGCGAGCTACTCAGGGTTTGCGTCTGACCGTCAGCAGCGATCCACGTGCCAGTGAGATACGGCGCGCCGTCCTTCTGGCGCATGCGGTAGAGCATCACGTGTTCGCCGCTGTCGAGGTGCAGGGAAAACCAGTCCCAACCGGTTTGATTGGCGGTCAGCGGCTGGCTGCTCCATTCGCGATCGAGCCACGCGGGGCCACTGACGGTGTAGCTCTTGCCGTCAATCTGCAACGTGCCGCTGGCCTGAAAAAACGGCTGGCTGTAGTAATACGACGCCTGACCTTCTTCGGATTTCTGACTGAATCCCTTGTCGCCCTGCAACACCAACGGACGACTGGAAGTCAGGTGCAGTTGATAGGCGAAATCCTTGTCGCGAGCGCTGAGTTGCAGGTCGCTCAAGGGATCCTGCGCCTGACTGGCGAACCGCCAATCATCGATCCACGCCTCGAACGGCGCCAGTTGCACACCCGCCTGCCCCACACCGCCCCGCGCATAGCGTTCAGCCGCGTGATGCACCGTGCTCGAAGTTACCGCCGCATGTCCCAGCCAGATCGTCTGATCAGCCCAACCGGCCTGCTCCGCCAGCGGTTTCAGCGCACTGCGAAACAGCGTCCATTGCACGCCAAACTGATTGCCCTGCTGATCCTTGAGATTGGCGGTGACGTACCACCACTCAATGCGAAAGCCGTCATGCGCCCCGTGATCCGCCGGAAAACTGAACACCCGCCCCGGCACCACCGGCGTAAACGCCAACGCCTGATCGCCCATCCCGGCGAAGCCTTTCTGCTCCGGCGCCGATTGATCGCAACCCCCGAGCAGCAACAAAACCATGAGCACAACGAAGTTAATCCTCATGGGCAAACGTCCTCAGCAGATCCGCCGGTTGCGTACGGTACAGCGAATACAGCGGCCATGCCGAAGCCAGTAACGTCGCCAACAACGCCAACCCCATCAACTGCAGCAATTGCCACGGAAACACCCGCAACGGCAGCCGCCAGCCAAACGCCTGCACATTGATCACCGCGTCCAGACACCACGCCAGCGCGATCCCCAGCGGCAACGCCAACACCAGCGTCAGTACCGCCAGCAGCCAGGTCTGGCCGAGATTGAGCAGCATCAATTGCCGACGCGTCACGCCCAGCGCCCACAGCGGTGCGAGTTGACCGAGGCGGCTTTGACTCTGGGTCAGCAGACTGATGAACAGCGCCACGCCCGCCACCGCCAGAGTGAGACTGTTCAACGCCGCCGTCGCCGCAAAGGTTCGTTCGAAGACCTGCACCGACCAGCCCTTGAGCCGCGCCTGATCGACGATGCGACTGTCATCGAGTTGAAAACGCGCCTGCAGGCTATTCAACAACGGCGGAATGTTCTGCGGTTCGATGCGCAGATTGAAACGGTTCGCTGTCAGTTGTGGCCAGCCGCGCAACAAGTGGTTGATGTTGACCAGCAAGTGGCCTTTGGGATTGCCGTAGTCGGCGTAGATGCCAACGATACGCGGTGACCACGCACCATTCGGCGCAGGAATCGTCAGTCGATCGCCCGCCTGCACCTTCAGCCGACGCGCCAGTTGTTCGCTGAGCATCACGGCATCGTCGGTGGCCAGATGCGCCCACGGGTCACTGCCACTGACATCGAGCAACGGCCAATGCTGGCGATAATGCGCGTGATCGATGATGCCGAACACCTCTGCCGGCCAGCCCTGCAATGTGACCGCGACCTGCCAGTTGGGCAGAATCGCCGCGACGTTCGGCTGCTGCTTTAGCCAACTGTACATTTCCCGCGACTGCGCCGGATTGCTCGGGTTGATATACAACTCGGCACTCAGGCGTTGTTCGAGCCAGTCGCTGAAGGTCTGGCGAAAACCGGCGGTCATGCTCCCTGCGCCGATGTTGGCGGCGAGCGCCAGAAGTAACGCCATCAACGCCAGACTGAGTGCCGGCAGTTGCTGGCGGCAATCGGCGAGAAACCACTGGCCGAGTACCGAACGGCTGCGCCCGAGCAACTGATTCAACAGCGCGCTGAGCAACACCGGCAGCGCCAATGCGGCGCCGATCAGCAACCCGGCCATCAGGACAAAACCGCTGGCCAGACTGTCACCCCAGATCAACGCCACCAAGGCAAGCAAACCCAGCACTGCCGCCAGCCAGCCTTGTCGGCGCAGCCAACGCGCATATTGCTGATGCCAGGCTTGCGGATCCGCCACGGCCAACAACGGCAAACGGGCGGCGCGCAGCAGACTGTTGGCCCCGGCGAGCAAGGCGCCGAGCAGGCTCAAGCCGATACCGCTGAACCACCACCAGGGGCTGAGGCGCAACTGCCCCGCCACTTCTGCGCCGTATAAACCGCGCAGGCTGGCGGCGACGTCCGGCAGCAACACACTGGCGAGCCAATAGCCGCTGATCACGCCGAGCAGCCCGCCGATCAGCGCCAGCACACCCAGTTCGACGATCAAGCACACGATCAACATCCGCGCGCTGACCCCGCAGGCACGCAGCGTACGCAGCAAGCCGCGACGTTGCTCAAGAGCCAGCCCAATCGCAGCGTGGACGATGAACAAGCCGACCACGAACGAGAGAAATCCCAACGCATCGAGATTCAGATGAAAGCTCTCAGTCAGTCGCGCCAGATTGTTTTCCTCACCGCTGCTTTTTAGCTGCAACTGACCTTTGAACACGGCAGGCAACTCGGCGTGAAAATCCTTGGGCAGCAACAGCCGCGACAATTGCCCGGACTGTTCCAGCAGGGTTTGTGCGACGCCGATGTCCACCAGCAACACGCCCGGCGCCATGTCCTTCTGCGCGAGCAACGGTGGCAATTTCAAGCCATTGAGCGTTTGCGGCGTGTCGCCTTCACGCAGATCCAGCGCTTGTAGCGTTTCCGGTGAAATCCACGTACTGCCTGGCGGCGTGAAAAACTCGACAACCCGTTCGATCGGCAGCGCCTGCCCGGCCACCGCCGAATCGGCCGGCAGCGACACCGGTTCGATGCCCATCAATTGCAGCCGCTGATTGTCGAAGCCCTTGAGCAGCACCCGACCTTGCAACACTGGCGACACCGGCCAACCCTGTCGGCGCAGATCAACGAACCATTGCTGCGGGAATGTTGCCCCGTTCGGCGTACTGAGGCTGGCCTGCGGTTCGCCGCCGATCAATTGGCTGGCCCGCGCGTAGCTGTCGCGCGCCTGACTGTTCAGCGCTTCGACGCCGGTGAGCAGACTGGTCGCCAGCCACAACCCGGTCAGCACACTGAAAAACTGCACCGGATGACGCCGCCAATGGCTGAGCAGTGCGCGTAGTGTTTGCTGAAAGACGATCACGTCAGCCGTCCACTGGACAACACCACCCGCTGGGCCAATCGCGCCGCCACCCGGGGGCTGTGGGTGACCATCAATAAGGTGGTCGGCGTGTCATCGAGCAATTCCAGCAACAGCCGCAGCACTTCGTCACTGGTCGCTTCATCGAGGCTGCCGGTGGGTTCATCGGCCAGCAGCAATTTCGGCTGCGAGGCCAAGGCCCGGCCTAACGCGACCCGCTGCTGCTGACCACCGGAAAGTTGCTCGGGATAACGCTTGAGCAAATCGCCGAGGCCCAGACGCTGCACCAGATGCGCCTGCCAACGCGGCTCATGGCGCCCGGCCAGGCGCGCCTGAAAAGCCAGATTGTCCTCGACGCGCAGACTTCCGATCAGGTTGAACTGCTGGAACACCAGACCGATTTCCGTGCGCCGCCAGTTGGCCAGTTGCGCCTCGTTCATCGTCTCCAGTCGATGCTCGCCGCTGCGGATGCTGCCGCTGTCGACTTTGTCGAGACCGGCCACCAGGTGCAGCAAGGTGCTTTTGCCACTGCCGGACTCGCCCATCAGCGCCAGGCTGCTGCCCGCTTCGAGCGTCAGGTCAACGCCTTGCAGGACCGGCAATGGGCCTTGCGGGGTGAGATAGCTTTTGAAGACGTTTTCAACACGAAGCATGCCGCCACCTGATCGGTCAGTGTGGGGCAAGGATAGCGGATGCCGATGACAGACTTGAATCTCGCGTTAAAGCAAATGGCCCCTTCGCGAGCAAGCTCGCTCCCACAGGTTGATCGCGTTCCAAATGTGGGAGCGAGCTTGCTCGCGAAAGCGTCAGCCCGGACAAGCTGAAGCTCACTGTCCCGCCGCGACATTCGCCGGCGCCTGCGAAGGCGTGACAATACTGCCCAGATCAATGTGCTTCCACTCAGGCTTGGCCCCCAACCGCGCATTGAAGCGGTAGTTGAAGGTGAATTCATCCGCCGTGGCGACACTCAGTGGCTTGCCATAAACAGCCTCGATCCCCGCCAGGTCATAACCCATCAACTGCAACAGCGTCGGGAAGATGTTGTAGTGGCTGGAGCGATCCTTGTTCGCGGCCAATTGCGCTGACCAGTCCAGGGTTTTCAGATCGCTGCCCTGAATCACCACCAGCGGCACCAGGCCCTCCTCCTCCACCGGGTCGCCGCCGCAATGCGTGTTCAACCCCGGATTACCGCGTTCATGCAAATCCTGGCCATGATCAGACGTATAGATCAGCAGCGCATTGCTCAGATTGGCCTCGGCGAACACCCGCGCAAAGAACTCACCGACATTCCACAACACGGTGTTCTTGTAGGCGTTGCGGTACAGCACCCAGTCATCTGGTTGGCCATTGAAACCGGTGCGTTCGCCAGTATCGGCCACCTCGGTGAACTGCCCACGCGGCAGGGTCGGGCGGTAAGCCATGAACGCATCCGGGTATTTGTCGTGCACCGGAAAATGCGCGCCGACCTTGTTGATCACCACCAGCTCCGACTTGTCGTCGTTGAGCAATTCGATCAGCTTCGCCGCTGCCGCCATGTCGCGATCACGCACGCTGGTCTGGTCGAATTGCACAAACTGGTCGATGTCCTTCTTCTCGCTATCGGTCATCAGGTTTTGCAGATTGCCGCCGGTACGCTGGGCGTCGATGTACACGGTGCGCAGCCCGGCCTTTTTCGCGTACTGCCAAATCGACGGCAACGTGCTGTTGATGCGCATGTAGTCGGCGCGGGTACCGCCGTAACGCAGGGTCACGTTGGTGTCGGCGCTGCAATTGGCGATGGACGCGGCGTAGCCGTAATTGAAGATGTCGACGCCGGGATGCGTCTGCTTGAGATTGCTGTGCACACCGAACGGCGCGTTGATATCGAGGTAATTGCCAGAAATGCTTTCGTCGATGATCAGCACGATGTCATGGCCGACAGCTTGCGAGCTGCGTGCCAGTGTCACCGGTTCGCGCGGGCCGACGGTGTTGTGCAGGGCTTCGTAGCTAAACAGGTTCAGGTAGGCCAGCGGCGTGTACATGATCGGCAAACCGCGCGCGCCCTCACCCGCACGCAAGAACAGCACGGCGCTGAGCAGCAGCACGCCACACAACGGCGCGGCCACACGCAACGCGTTGGGAACCGCCAGCCCATGACGGGGTTTCAGGCCGATGCCGAACAGCAACAGCAAACCGCTGAGGGCGCCGTGCAGGATCGCGTCCCGATATTGGTACGCGGCTTCCTGAATGAAACCGCCGGAATACACCAGCGAAACGAAGCTGCTGTAGCTCAGGTAATCTGCGGTGACGCGGGTGTAGACGTCAAAAAACACCGCCGAGACAAACATCGCCAATGCGAATACATGCCGGATGAGAGTCTGCCGTATATAGGCCGTTAGATATAACGCTAAAGTAAGCGCCAAAAACATCGCGCCAAAAAGAAGTACAGCAAAACCGAAGCCGATAGCATTTAACCGATCAATGTAATATTCGGAATAAAGCAGCAAATAAATAACTAAAAGCAGTTCTTTCAGGTATCGAAACATGGCAATTCCGGTCGGGCGAAAACCGTAAAGGGTCAAGAGTTTGTCGGTCAAAATCTGACACTAGCACCCGGCCATCAAAGCGCAAGAAATGGCTGACTTTCTCGCAAAGCGTCAAAAAACCGTTGACTCAAATCTGACACACTCAAGTTGCTGAAAGCCTTTAAATTCGCGGCTTTCGACCGTCCATCGTTTTCTTTTAAATGTGAAAAAAGCGTCAAGCACGGGACAAATCCAGCAATAGCAAGCACTTGATGGCCAATCGCCCCCAAAATTGGGGCTGTTATACAGGTGCAACATGTCATTTTGCTGACACGCTTTTCAAACCCTGCGCTATACCCCTTTTGACAGTCTCATTTTGAACTTCTTCTTTTCGCTCTATCGAGGGTGCGCAGATGGACGTGAGCGTATTTGGCACGGGCTATGTTGGACTAATACAAGCCGCCGCACTTGCAGATGTCGGTCACCGCGTTTTATGCGTGGATATTGACCCGAACAAGATTAAACAACTGCAACAAGCGGTGCCGCCGATTAGCGAGCCCGGTTTGTCCAGCACGCTTGAGGAAAACATCAAGGCCGGCCGTTTGCTGTTCAGCACCCAGGCCAGCGATGCGGTCGAGCATGCCGAACTGATCTTCATCGCCGTTGGCACGCCTGCCGATGAGGATGGCTCTGCGGACCTGAGCCACGTGCTCAACGTTGCTCGGCAAATTGCCTCGCACATGGAGGCCGATCGCACCCTGATCATCAAATCCACGGTGCCGGTGGGCACGGCGGATCAAGTGCTGGCCACCGCCAACAGCGAATTGCAGCGCCGCGACAAAACCGGTCTGACCGTGCGCGTGGTCTCCAACCCGGAATTCCTCAAGGAAGGCAGCGCCCTCGCCGACTGCATGCGCCCGGACCGGATCATCGTCGGCACCCGCGACGACGCAGCCCGCGAGCAGATGAGCGAGTTGTACGCGCCGTTCTGCCGCAACCACGAAAAACTGATGTTCATGGACAACCGCAGCGCCGAGCTGACCAAGTACGCCGCTAACGCCATGCTCGCCACCCGCATCAGCTTCATGAACGAACTGGCCAACCTCACCGAACTGCTCGGCGCCGACATTGAAGCAGTGCGCAAAGGCATCGGCTCCGATCCGCGCATCGGCTACCACTTCATCTACCCGGGCTGCGGCTTCGGTGGCTCGTGCTTTCCCAAAGACCTGCGCGCCCTGCTGCACACCGCCGAACACAACGGCATGCCACTGAAACTGCTGCGCAGCGTCACCGACGTTAATGACCTGCAGCGGCACATCCTGTTCAGCAAACTCAAAGCACAATTCCCGCAAGGGCTGGCCGGCAAGTCCATCGCGATCTGGGGCCTGGCGTTCAAACCGAACACCGATGACATGCGCGAAGCACCGAGCCGTTACTTGATGGATGCGCTGTGGGCCGAAGGTGCCAGCGTGCAAGCCTACGACCCGGAGGCCATGTCCGAATGCCGGCGCATTTACGGTTACCGTAACGATTTGCACCTGTGCGCCACCCGCGACGACACCCTGGAAGACGCCGACGCCCTGGTGATCTGCACCGAGTGGAAAAACTTCCGCGTGGTCGATTTCGAACTGCTCGCCGAAAAACTGCGCTCAAAGGTGATCATCGATGGGCGCAACCTCTACAACCCGGAACAAGTGGCCGCCGCCGGCCTGCACTACAGCGGCATCGGTCTGCGCCACATCGCTCCCGAAGGGCTACGGCCATGAAGGTGCTGGTCACCGGTGCAGCCGGTTTCATTGGTGCCCATTGCGTGTTGCGGCTGATGCGCGACGGGCATGCGGTGGTCGGCCTGGACAATTTCAACGGCTACTACGACCCACAACTCAAGCACGACCGTGTGCAGTGGGTGCGCGAGCAGGTCGGCGATTTCCAGCTCGCCACGGTTGACCTGGCCGATGCCTCGGCCCTCGAAGCGCTGTTTGTCCGCGAACGCCCGCAAGTGGTGATCCACCTCGCGGCGCAGGCCGGCGTGCGTTACTCGCTGGAAAATCCGCGGGCGTATCTGGACAGTAACCTCGATGGGTTTCTGAACATTCTCGAGAGCTGCCGGCATCACCCGGTCGAGCACTTGATTTATGCCTCATCCAGTTCGGTGTACGGCGCCAACCAGCACACGCCTTATTCGGTGAAAGACGGCGTCAATCACCCGCTGTCGCTGTACGCCGCAACGAAAAAAGCCAATGAACTGATGGCGCACAGCTACAGCCACCTGTTCGGCATTCCCTGCACCGGCCTGCGCTTCTTCACCGTTTATGGGCCGTGGGGCCGGCCGGACATGTCGCCGATCCAGTTTGCCCGGGCGATCAGCGAAGGTGAGCCGTTGAAGCTGTTCAACTACGGCGAGCACCAGCGCGACTTCACTTACATCGACGACATCATCGAAAGCATTGCCCGCCTCACCGAACTGCCACCGCACGCTGATCCGCAATGGGATCGCGAGCAGCCCGACCCGGCCAGCAGCATGGCGCCGTGGCGGCTGTTCAACATCGGCGGGCAGCATCCGGTGGAATTGAAAACCTATCTGGCGCTGATGGAAAAACACCTCGGCCAGAAAGCCCTTGTCGAGTTGTTGCCACTGCAACCGGGCGACGTGCTCAACACCTGCGCCGAGGCCAGCGATCTGGCCCAGGCCACCGGATTTCAGCCCCGGATAGAGCTGGATGAGGGACTCGGACGTTTTATCGCCTGGTTCCGCGACTACTACCCCACTGCCTATCGCCCACGCGCCGCTCGCGGCTGAATTCATGTGGAGGACTCCATGACTGGACATGAAAAAGGTGTACCGATCCAACAACTGCAGCGTGACAAGCGCATGGATCCTGAACAGCGCATGCGCCTCGATGCAGCGATTCATCGTCAAGGTCGCGGCTGGTTCACCGGTCGCGATGGCGGTCGCCCATGGCAACTGTCGCGCACCAATCGCGTGGTCGCCTGCCTCGGTGCGCTGATGATTCTGGTACTGATTTCACCCCTGTTGCTGGGCCTGGCACTGGCCATCAAATACTCCAGCAAGGGCCCGGTGATGTTCGTGCAAAAACGCACCGGCTACCGTGGCCGCAAGTTCGGCATGTACAAGTTTCGCACCATGGTCGCCAACGCCGAAGAATTGAAAGAGTCGCTGCGTCACCTGAACAAGCACGGTGCCGACGCCATCGACTTCAAGATTGACCAGGACCCACGCATCACCCGCATCGGCGGTTTTCTGCGGCGCACCAGCCTCGATGAATTGCCCAACCTGATCAATGTAGTGACCGGCGACATGCGCCTGGTCGGCCCGCGTCCGACCTCGTTCAACGCCTACCGCTACAAGGACAGTCACCTCGCCCGTCTGGCGATCTACCCCGGCATGACCGGCCTGTGGCAGATCTCCGGACGCAGCAATATCGACTTCGACCAGCGCGTTGAGTTGGACCTCAGCTACATCGCCGAGCAGAGCCTTTTGCTTGATCTGAAGATTCTCTTGAAAACCCCTTTCAAAGTATTCAGCGGCCACGGAGCAAGCTAATGGACGGTTCAACCAACAAAAGCCTGAGCATCGCCAATCCCAGCGAATCGAACCTGACCTCGACCGTGCTGGATCTTGATCTGCGGATCCTGTTCCTGACCGCCGCCAACCCCGGCGCCGGCACCACCACCAGCGCCCTGGCGCTGGCCAGCCAGTTGGCACAAATGAGCAGCGGCCAGGTGCTGTTGGTCGACGCCAGCCAGTCGGCGAACAACCTCACGCAGCAGTTGAATTTAAGCAAGGAGCGCGGTCTGCGCGACTTGCTGTTCAACCCGGATAACCCACCGCTGTTGCAGGACTGCGTGGTGCAGGTCTCGAGCCTGCCCTTCCACGTGCTGCCCAACGGCCGGCCGATCCGCACCATGGAACACCTGACCGCCGAGCGTCTGAGCCCGTTGCTCGATCAATTGGGCAGTCAGTACCGCTTCGTGGTGATCGACGGCGACGCGGTGTATTCCGCCGCCGACACGCTGGTGATCAGCACTCAGGTCGATGGCGTGGTGTTTGTCGTGCGCGCCGAGGACACCCGCTGGGAAGTCGCCCAGGCCGCCGTGCAACGCCTGACCCAGGCCGGGGCAAAAGTGGTTGGCAGCGTGTTCAACCGGCGCAAGTACTACATGCCCAAATGGCTTTACAAAAACCTCTAAGCGAACGCGAAGGATGACGCCATGAACGCCAAGATTCTTGTGCTGCTGATGCTGCCGCTTGCAGGCTGCTCAAGCACCTCCGAAACCCAGAACATGCCGGTGAATATCCTCACCGCCACCCCGGCCAACGCCCAGGCGACCGACATGCCGAAGATCGAGCAGACCCTGCGCCCGCAGGATGTGCTCGACGTGATTTTCCATATCAGCACCAGCGGCTCGGACGCGTACCGCGTGCAGTCGGGTGACCAGATCGGCCTGAACTTCACCGCCGCCAGCCAGCTCAACGGCAATCAACTGGTGCTGCCCGACGGCACCATCGAACTGCCGGGCGCCAACACCTCGGTGAAAATCGCCGGGCTGACCAGCGATCAGGCCCGCGAAGAAATCCAGCGCGCCTATCAGCGCAAGCAACTGTTCCAGCCCAACCGCAATCAGTTGACCGTGCAGATCATCAGCCCGCTGACCAATGAGCAGAACCTGAAAAGCGCGCTGAACCACCCAGCCACCGGCATGAGCCGCGAGATCACCGTCGGCACTGACGGTTACGCAAGCTTCCCGGAAATCGGCGCCGTGCCGCTGCAAGGCATGACCGTCAATCAACTGGAAACCTTCCTCAACAAGAAGTACGCGCAATTGCCCGGCCGCATGACCGTGGACGTGCTGCTGAAATCCACCGCCGGCAACGAGATTTATGTGCTCGGCGAAGTCGGCCAACCGGGTTCCTACCCGATCCGCCGTCCGGTCTCGGTGCTTGAAGCGCTGACCCTGGCCCGAGGCACCAACGTCAAGGCGCGCCTGGATTCGGTAGTGATCATGCGCCGCAACGGCAATCAGGTGCAGGCGGTGCATTACGACGTCGAGAAGGCGCTGTCTGGCGACGCTTCGCAGATCGCCTATCTGCAACCGGACGACATGCTTTACGTGCCGAAAACCAAACTGGCCAGCGCCGGCGAACTCGCCCGCCAACTGGCCGACGTGGTGCTGTTCCAGGGCGTCGGGTTCAGCTTCGGCTACCGCGTCGACAACAAAGACAGCAACAACAACTGACTCTCAGGTGACCGACATGAATCCAAAGGAAAACTACCTGCATGAGTTCTTCAGGATCTTCTTCGCCAACAAGCAACTGGTGAAACGGGTCTTCCTGATCTTTGCAGTCATCGCCCTGCTCCTGCCGCTGGTGCTCAAACAGAGCTTCGATATCACCGCGCAGGTCATCGTGCAGTCGAAAAAACTCTCCCAGGGTGACGCCACCACGTCGCTGACGGTGGACAACGCTACGTTCATTCCGCCGTCGCTGGCGGACATGGAGACGGAAAGCAACATCCTCCGTTCGCCGGCGCTGATCCGCCAGACCATCAGCGAACTGCGCGACAAGGGTGAATACACGCCTTCGCCGGGTATCTTCAGCAAACTGGTGGCCGAGCCGTTCAAGCGCTACATCAGCTCGCCGCTGCGCCAGTACGTGATCAACCCGGTGCGCAACGTGCTCGGGCTGGAAACCGATCCGGTGCGTGACACCGCACTCGACGCGCTGACTCAACAAGCCATCGACAGTCTGAAAATCGAGACCCTGCCCGGCTCCAACGTGATCTCGATCATCTACAGCTTCCCCGATCCGCATCAGGGCACAACGTTTGTTTCAGCTTTGCTGCAGAACTATCTGTTCAGCCGTCAGGCCTTGCAGTCGATCGATTTGCCGCAGTCCTTCTACGAGTCGAAGAAGCACCTCTATCAAGTGCGCCTCGATGGCCTCGAAGGCAACCGTCAAGCGTTGCTGGAAAGTGTCGGCTCGTCGGATCCGAAGGAAGAAATCACCTTCCGCCTCAATGCCATCAACACTGAAGAGCAAGCCCTGAACCTGTACCAGGATCGCCTGTTACAGAGCCAGCGCTGGCTCGAATACCTGAAAACTGCACTGGCTGCCGCGAGCAATAACAAGCTCAACGATTACACCTTCCCCTACACCTTCACCACCACCGTCGACAACGTGGCGTTCGAGGATCGGGAAATCAAACAGATGGGCGAGCAACTGACCACCCAGGTCAGCCGCTACATGAATGACCTGGCGGTGTTCCAGCCTGGCAGCGAACCGATGCTGTTGACCCGCGAGCAGATTGCGCGCACCCGTGGCCAGTTCCTCAAAGTGGTGAGCAACCGCATCCAGGAACGCACTAACGATCTGGCGGTGGTCAAGCAGGTGATCGATCAGAAAACCGCGCGCATCGCCGAGTTCAAGAACCGCATCCACGAGTTGCAGCAAACGCAAAGCAAGCTGCGGCAGATGGACACCGAAATCGATGCACTGCACGCCGCGTTCTCGACCTACGCCCAGCGTTTCGCCGAAAGCAGCACCACCGGTGCGCTCAACGACGATCTGTCCAACGCCCGGGTGCTCAGCCCGCCGTTCGAACCGACCGAAGCGGCGTTCCCGAAACCGGGCCTGATCATTCCGTTCGGCTTGTTCACCGGGTTGCTGCTGGCGATTGCCCTGGTCTACGTGCGTGAGTTCTTCGATCACCGCTTCAAACACCCGGCGCAAATCAGCCACGAACTGGGCGTACCGGTGCTGTTGGTGATCAACGACCAGAACACGCTGCCGAGCAATCCGCACAAGAACTGGACAGTGCCAAGCTTCCTGCACTGGGTGCGCAATTGAGCACCGCATCCTCCCCGACTGCCGCGCTGCCGATCATTCATTTGCTCAGCAGCGGCGGCTTCTATGGGGCCGAGCGCATGTTGCTGGATCATTGTCTGGCGACGCCGGGGCAGCATCAGGTGCTGTTTCTCGACGCGCCGCCAGAATTGATCCAACGCTTTCGCGAGGCCGGGGTGGACTGCCGCGGCTGTGCCGGGCTGGGCGAATTACTCCGGCACCTGCGTCAGCGTCGCGGGGAAAAACCGCTGATCAATACGCACAATTTCAAAGGTCTGTTATTCGGTTGGGTCGGCGCGTCGCTGTGGCGCCTGCCGCTGGTGATCACCCAGCACGGTTTCACGCCGCGCAGTCGCAAGCAGAAGTTCTACACCTGGCTGAGCCTGCAACTGTGCCGCACCGCGTCGGTGGATCGAGTGGTCTGCGTGGCGGAAAGCATCGCGGTGCTGCACCGTCAGGCCAGCGTCCGCGCGGAAAAGTTGCAGGTGATCCCCAACGGTCTGCCAGCCGCTGCGGCGCTGGTGCCGGATGCGGATCGGCAACGCTGGCTGGCCGGTTACGTCGGCCGCTTGAGCAGCGAGAAAGGCCCGGATCTGTTTCTTGATGCACTGATCCCGCTGTGTCATCAGCATCCGCAACTGGACGCGGTGATGCTCGGCGATGGCCCGGAACGTGAGGCGTTGCAGGCGCGGATCGACAGCGCCGGTCTGCAGCAACGGATTCGTTTACCCGGTTACCAGATCGCCATGCAACCGTGGTGGCAGCAACTCGATGCGCTGGTGATCAGCTCGCGCACCGAAGGCACACCGATGATTTTGCTTGAAGCCATGCAGGCCGGGGTGCCGGTGGTGGCGTTCGGCGTCGGCGGCATTCCTGATGTGCTGGAACACCGGCACAACGGCTTGCTCGCCGCGCCCACCGACAGCGCCGCCCTCGCCCGTCAGCTCGACACCCTGCTGAGCGAGCCGAAGCTGGCCCGGCAACTGCGCGACAACGCAAAACGCACGCAACAGGATCGCTACGACCTCAAGGCCCTGGCCGAACGCTGGTCGCAGCTGTACATCCGCACGGCACGGGAGGCACGCGCATGATTTTCCCGCTCTCGATCGTCAGTCTGCTCGGTCTGGTCTGCATCGGTTTGCTGGCCAGCCCTTATCCGTTTCTGGCGCCGGGGGCGGTGCTGGGCCTGGTGGGATTTGCGCTGCTGTACCGCAAGCCGACCTGGGGTCTGCTCGGCATTGCCGCACTGGTGCCGTTCGAGGGCTTCTTCAAGGACAGTTCGCTGTCCGGAAGCAAACTCATCGGCGCTTCGCTGGCGGTGATCCTGATGCTGCAACTGGCGCTGCACCAGATTCCGTCGGAGCGCCTGCGCAGCAATATCTGGCGCTACTTGATCTGGTTCATGGTTCTGTACTTCCTCAGCCTGCTCAATACCGATGACCTGGGCATGTCGCTCGGCCATCTGCGCGAACTCAGCGTCGGCTTGATTCTGTTCGTCATCACCTTGTTGATCGGCCGCGAACTGAACCTCGATCTGTTCGCCCGACTGGTCACCCTCGCCGTCAGCACCACCTGTGCAATGGCGATGTTCTCGACCAAGTTCCAGGATCAGGGCCGCGCCGCCGGCCTGCTCGAAGACCCCAACGCCTTCGCCCTGCTGATTGCGTTTGCTGTGCCGATGGGTCTGTTGCTGGTAATCCGCAGTCCTAACCTGTTGCACCGCTTGTTCTGGGGCGGTTGCTGCTTGCTGTTACTCGGCGGCATGACCAAAACCGAATCGCGCTCGGGTCTGGTGGTGTTGGCGCTGAGCCTGCTGATCGGCTGCTGGCATTACCGCGCACAACTGACGCGGATTCGTCCTCGGCATCTGGGCTTTGCCATGCTCGGCGCGGCCATCGTGATTCCGCTGGCGATCTACGCGATGCCCGCCGGTTACCTGGCGCGCATTCAATCGCTGAGCGTGTTGAGCGCCGGCGCCAAGGGTCACAACGACGAATCCCTCGGTCGCCGCGCTTCGTACATCGTCGTCGGCAGCCAGATGATCCGCGAGAACCCGCTGCTCGGTTCCGGCCCCGGCACGTTCCCGCTGCATTACGCGACCACTGGTTACGCCAAGGCGTTTTCCGCCAACCGCAAGATCGGCGACCTCTATCGCCGCGCGCACAACACCTACCTGGAAATCTTCAGTGAATTGGGCGTGCCTGCCGGACTGTTGTTCGTCGGCATGCTCGGCCTCGGTCTGTACAACCTGATTCGCGCACGCGCCGCGTGGATGCTGCGCCGCGACTGGCATCAGGCCGACATGATGACCCACCTCGGTGTGAGCTTTCTGTCGCTGACCCTGTTCCTGATGTTCCTCAGCGCACCGAACCAGAAATACGTGTGGATCATGCTCGCCATGACCAGCGTGCTGCGCCTGAAAGCCGAACAGGCGCCACTGACCACGGAGGCCAGGGCATGAGCCGCATCAGTATCGTCATCCCGATGTTCAACGAGGCCCGGCACATTGGCCGCACGCTGCTGGCGGCGCAAAAAGCCGCGCATGCCGCCAATGTCGAGTGCGAGCTGATCGTGGTCGACAACGGCTCGACCGATGAAGGACCGCACATTGCCCGTCAGTTCGGCGCGCAGGTGCTGGTGCTGCCGGGACTGTTGATCGGCGCCCTGCGCAATCGCGGCACAGCCATCGCGACGGGTGAATGGCTAGCGTTTATCGACGCCGACATTGAAATGCCGGAGAACTGGCTCAAGCCATTGTTCGACATTGAGGCCAGCGGTCAGGCCGATGTCTTCGGCCTTGATCTGCACACCCCGGCCGAAGCGCCGTGGTACGCCACCGCCTGGCAACGGCGCACCTTGCGTGTGTCGTCGCAGACCTCGCATGTTGTCGATTGGCTGCCCAGCGCCAACTTGCTCATGCTTCGCCGCTGGTTCGACAAGGTCGGTGGTTTCAACGAAAGCCTGCGCACCGGCGAGGACAAGGAGTTCACCCTGCGCCTGCACGAACAGGGCGCGCGGCTGCTGTCGATCAATGACAACGTCGCCCTGCATTGGGGTTACGAAATGAACTGGCGTGAGTGGATGGGCAAGGAGTTGTGGCGTCAGGGCAGTCACCTGCAACTGCTGCGCACCCACGGGTTCAGCCTGCGCCTGCTGCGTTTCCCGATGCTGTCGCTGCTGGTGTGGTTGCTGGATTTTCTGGCGATCTCGGCGCTGCTCGATGGCTTTCCACATCATGCCGCCGTGATGGTCATGCTGACACTGATACCGGGACTGGTCCTCAGCCTGCGCCAAAGCGTCAAACACCGAAACATCGGCCTGACCCTGCAACTGTGGGGGCTGCACTGGATGCGTCTGCACCTGGCCGGCGCCGCGTTCATTTTGAGTCTGTGTCATTGGAACGCCAGGAGGCCTGCCCGTGGCTGAATTCATTTTCTGGATGTGCCTGTTGCTGCCGGTCTATGCCTACGTGGGCTACCCGCTGCTGCTGACAATTCTGGCGCCACTGTTTCCGGCGTGGCGCCACACGCCGGCGCCGCCGCTGAACGTCAGCATCGTGATTGCTGCACACAATGAAGCGCGGCACATCGAGCACAAGTTACGCACGTTGCTGGCGCAGGATTATCAGCCAGCAACCCTGCAGATTATTCTGGCCAGCGACGGTTCGACCGATGACACCGTGGCCTGCGCGCACAAGGTTGTCGATCCGCGCATCACCGTCCTCGACCTGCCGCGCCAAGGCAAAGCGGCGACACTGAATGCCGGCGTGGCCCTCAGCACCGGCGACATTCTGGTGTTCACCGATGCCGACAACCAATGGTCACGCGAGACCCTCGGTTATCTGCTGGCGCCGCTGAATGATCCCAACGTTGGCGGTTGTGCCGGGCACATGGTGATTCCGGTCACCGGCGGCGGTTTGAGCGTGGGTGACAGCCTCTATCGGCATTACGAAGGCTGGCTGCGCCGCGTGGAAAACCGCACCGGCTGCATGGTCTCCGCCGACGGCGCCCTGCTCGCCCTGCGTCGCGAGTTGTTCCAGAACGTGCCGGCCGAGGTCAACGACGATTTCTTTATCAGCACCTGCGCACCGGTCGCGCACAAACGCATCGTCTATGTGCCGGAAGCGCAGGTGATCGACCACGGTGTCGATGAGGCGGACAAGCAATTCCGCCGCCGTCAGCGCGTCACCGTGGGTGGTTTGCAAAGCCTGGCCCAGCGCCGCGAGCTGCTCAATCCGCTGAAATATGGTCTGTATTCGATTGCCTTGATCAGCCACAAACTGATCCGCCGTCTCGCGCCGGTCCTGTTGCTGCCGCTGCTGCTGAGCAACTTCTGGCTGTGGGACGACCACGGCTTCTATCGCCTGGCCCTGATCGCACAATTATTCGGCTATGCCGTGGCGATTGCCGGTTTGCTGGATTCGCAACACCGCTTGCCGAAACCCTTCCGCCTCGCCGCGTTTCTGCTGGTCACCCTCGCCGGGATGAGTCTCGGTCTGTGGCAGTTCCTGCGCGGTCAGCGGTATGCCCAGTGGAATCCTGAACAGAACCGTTAAGAGGACCGAAGCCATGGCGATCAAACAATTACTAAAACGCACCAGTGGCTGGCTCTATCTCAACTCGTCCATGGGCCGTAACCAATTACACGGCGCCGGGGTGATTCTGATGCTGCACCGCGTGCTGTCGAACGACCGCGCCGCCGATCTGCCGCACCGTAATGAACTGTGCGTGGGGCCGAAAGCCTTCGAGCACTTGCTGGTGTGGCTGCGCAAGCATTTCGATTGCGTGCCGCTGATGGAAATCCTTCAGCCCAATTCGTTGCGCACCGAGCGCCCTCGGGTGGCGCTGACCTTCGATGACGGCTGGCGTGACAACGCGGTGAATGCCTATCCGCTGCTGCAAAAACATCAGGTGCCGGCGAGCATTTTTCTTTCTACCGATTTCATTGGCAGCCGCCAGCGCTTCTGGTGGGAAAGCCTCGGCGAAACCCTGTGGGGCAGCCATGGCGACAAGGCGCGGATGCACTTGATCGAATGCCTGCACGCCCTGCATCACCCGTTGCCGGTGCTGCTTGATGACATCGACGTTGACCGCCGCAGCCTGGCGCTGCTGCATTACCTGCAAGGCTTGAAGTCGATTGACTCACAGGAGCTTGAACGGCTGACCGATGAATGCCCGCAAGAGTCGCAACCGCAGGCGCTGGACTGGCATCAAGTGCGCGCGCTGGAAGCCTCCGGCCTCGTGCGTTTCGGCCCGCACGGCGCCAGTCACGCCATCCTCACCGGCCTCGACGACGTGCGTCTGAGCGAAGAAATCAGCCGCAGCCGCGATGCGTTGCACAACGGCTGCAACCGGCCGTTGCCGGTGTATTGCTACCCCAATGGCGACAACGATGAGCGCGTGCGCCAACAGATTGCCAGCCATGACTATCCGTTTGCGCTGGGCACCGGCACCGGCATTTATCGCGGCGAAGGCGATCCGCTGAACCTGCCGCGCTTCGGCGTCAGTCAGCGCACGGCGCGCAATCCGCAATTACTGTCGTGGCGGATCTTTCGCGGGGCGCGGCCATGAGCCGAGGCAATTACCTCAAACATCTGGCGCTGAGCATGGGCACCAAACTGGCGATGATCGCCTTGCGTTTGCTGCGCAACGTCTTGCTGGCGCGGATTCTCGGACCGAGTGAGCGTGGCTTGTTTGCGTTGCTCAGCACCCTGCCGGACTTGATCAGCGCGGCCACCAGTGGCGGCTTGAACTCGGCGGTGGGTTATCAAGCGGCCAAGCAACGGCCGATGGGCTTGTTGCTCAGTCAGGTGTTGGTGTTCGGTTGTTTGCTGGCGGCGTTGCTGACCTTGCTGGTGGTGGCGTTGGTGCGCGAATTCGGCACTGAGCTGGATGTGACAATGCAGCTCGGCTTGCTCGCCTGGCTGTTGCTGCTGGCAGTGCCGCTGACCGTATTGAAAAGCGGTTTGCTGACGCTGCACAACGCCTCCGGTGGTGTGGTTGCGTTCAACGCCTTGCGTCTGGTCGAATCGCTGGCGCCGCTGTTGCTGTTTCTCGCGCTGTTCTGGATGTGGAAAAGCGCCGCCCTCGAAGCCGCATTGATCAGTTGGCTGGCCGGCATCAGTCTGGTGGTGCTGGTCGGTTGGGTCTGGCTCAAACGCGCGCAGCCGTTGCAACTGCAATGGGACCGCGCCAGCCAGAAAGAACTGCTGCGCTACAGCGCGCGCAGCCATCCCGATCTGCTGTTCCAGCAAGTGATCCTGCGCTCGGATTATCTGTTTATCGGCGCCCTGCTCGGCAGCACCGCCCTTGGTCATTACGCCATGGCCAGCGCGGCCGCCGAGCTGCTGCTGATCGTCCCGGAAGCAGTGACCACACCGCTGATGAAGCGTCTGCTGCAACAGGACGAAGGCATGGACAAGGTCACGCCGCTGGCCCTGCGCCTGACGGCCACGGTGATGCTCGGCGCCTGCCTGACCATGGCGGTGATTGGCGAGTGGCTGATCGTCACCTTGTTCGGTGCAGCGTACCAACCGGCGTATCCGGCGCTGCTGGCATTGCTGCCGGGGCTGTTGGGCCTGTGCTACGCGAGCATTTTGCGTCTCGACCTGCTCGGCAAGAACCGCCCAGGCACGGTGTCGTTGCTGATGGGCTTGGGTGCCCTGCTCAATCTGGCATTAAACCTGGTGATGATTCCCGCTTACGGCATCGTCGGCGCAGCGGCGGCTTCGTCGATTGCCTATCTGGCGGTGACCGTGGCGATGCTGGTGCTTTACTGCCGTCTGAGCGGCGTGCCGTTCTGGCAAACGCTGATCATCCTGCCCCGTGACGTCACGCCGATGTGGCTGATGTTGCAACGCCGGAAAACCGCATGAAAGGCCTGGCCCTGCTGCTCGGTCTCGGCCTGTCGCTGGACGCCTTCGCCGCGTCGATGCGTTGGGGCGAGATCCGTGACGGCAGTCTGTACCTGCAAGCCGATCGCCCCGATACGGTGACCGTGCGCTGGACGCCAGCGTGGCAGGCAGACGCCAACGAAGAGCATCTGTATCTGCTCGACGGCCAAGGCAAACTGGCAGGCGATCGGTTCATCAAGGCCAGTGAAGTGCGTGGCAGCCAGAGCTGGCCACTGTTGCCCGGTGCGGCCAGTTATCGACTGGAGATTCCCGGCTACAGCTTTCGCAATTATCGCGTCGAACACGACGAGCGCACGGTCGCGTTATTCGCCCCGGCGAGAGTGCATTTCAGCGCCGATACGCACAATGGCGACGCGTTGTATTTCAAGATTGCGCCGGGTGAACACGCGGTGCTGGCGGGCAAGTTTCATGGTGGTGTCAGTGGTTTGCAGGCGCAGCGGGTCGGCGATGAGCAGCAACTGACGCTGGCATTGAAACCGTATCGCGCCTATTGGCAGTTCGATCAAGTTGCCCTGCCCGTCAGCGAACGCGAACAGGTCTGGCGCCTGCGTCTGCAAGGCAGCGGCAAAGCGGCGTTCTGGCTCGATGGCACAGCCAACCTGTTCGCCCAGACACCACAACAACTGAAACCGCTGCGTGAAGACGCCGGCCAGACACGTCTGGTGTTGCACGAAAAAATCCTCGGGCGCACGCCGGATCTGGGCATTGCCCTGCCCTACGTGATGCCGCCGCCCGCCAGTCATGCTGCGCTGGATGCGCTGAAACCGACCGCCGCGAGTTACTACAGCTTTGTTGATGTGACGGCGAAGAACCCGCATTTCGAAGACGCGTTCCGCCAGGTCTATCAGGAGCGTTTCGGCATCAAGCAGGACATCACCCTGCTGGCCGGCAGTCAGCGTCAGGCCGATCTGCGCGCCGATGTGCAGAGCAACAGCGGCCTCGATGCGTGGCTGGCCGGCACCCGCGCGCTCGGCGGCAAAGGCACGCACTACATCGGTTTTGCCGACGAGCCGAACCTCAACTATTCCAGCTATGCGCAGTATCAAGCGATTTTCGCCAGCATGGCCCGGCAGGTGCGCAGTGATCCGGCGAATGCCAAGGCTGGCGTGCGCATTGCCATGCCGGCCAGTTCGCGACTGGTCAACGGGCCGTTTGCCAATAACGCGGCAGACAAGCGCGGGATTGATTGGGCGCGGCGCTTGCTCAGCGAATCCGGCGATCAGGTCGATGCACTGGCGTGGCACGAATGGATGATCCGCGATTTGCTCGCCACCCGCGTGTATCGCGACAGTGTGCGCCGCGCCGCCGAACTGGTCGGCCTCGACGGCAAAGGCCAGCCGCGCAAAGCCTTGCTGCTCGACCAGACCAACCTGTCCAGCGGCTCCAGCCTCAGCCCCTACGATCAGGAAACCCACTACGCTTCGCTGTGGTGGGCGTCGGTGGTGATCAACGCTTCGCAGGACGGCTTGCTGAGCATGCTCAACTGGTTCCAGGCCGCCGATGAGCCGCAGTATCCCAAGGGCATGTTGCGGATCTTGGGCGGCGATCGTTTCGAGCTGAAACCGGTCGGTCTGGCCCAGCAGTTCATTGCCCAGCACTGGCTGCATCGGGTGCTCTGGCTGGAAAACGATGCCTTCGAAGTCGATGTGCTGGCGATGGCCGGCGACGATCAGCGCGGCCTGCTCGGGGTGAACAAAGGCACGCGTTTGCAACGGGTGGACCTGAGCGGCGCCAAATGCCCGCTGAACAACGGCGCCCTGCGCTACTTCGGTGCTGACAATCGCAGTCGCGACGCGCCATTTACCTGCCAGGACGGGCGTGTGCGTTTCGAGCTGCCGGGGCAAACCCTTTTCGCCCTCGGCTGGAACGCTTCATGAACCGTCCGTTGATGTTCAGCCGCGCAGCCCTGTGCCCGCGCGATGCCTCGTCATCAGGAGCCAAGACCATGAACATGCTGAGCAAACTGACTGAAAATCTGCGGCAGAAAGGACTCACTGCCACCGTCAAGAAAGCCTGGAAACACTACATTTTTTCCCATCAGGAACTGCTGTGGATGGAACGCGACCTGGTCAGCCCGGTGCCGCCGCACAGTCTCAAACCCTACCCGCCGTTGCGGGTGGTGAAGATCACGGCGGACAACGCCAGCGCCTTCGCCCGCTACTTCGGCGACCGTGTCGGCACCATGGCCGAGCTGGCCAGCGAAGGTCACACCGGGCACATGCACCTGGACGATCAGGGCGACGCGGTGGCGTTTATCTGGGGCAGCTCGCGGGACTATTTCGACCGGCATTACTACGGCTGCATGTTCCCGGTGAAACCCGGCGAGTTCTTCGAATTCGGCGGTGAGCTGACCCGCGCCTATTGGGGCACCGAGCTGTCGGTGGACCTGCAACTGGAGCTGTGGAAAGCCATGGCCGCGCAAGGTTGCGACAAGGTTGTCGACGTCTGCGAGTTCCACAACATCCCGGCGCTCAAGCTGCACTTGCGCATGGGTTACACCGAGCAAAACCGCATCATGAATGTGTACACCCTGTTCGGTCGCTGGCGTTTCTACCGCGAAAGCCGCTACAGCGGTTCGCGTCTGGATGCGTTGCGCAAACCGTCCCGTCCACCCGTAACAGCCACGGCGACCTGAGCCTATGGTGACGCGATTTGAATGGCGCACTTCGCTGTGCGCCGCCGATTTCCCGGAAGCAGCCTATGAAGCGCTGCGCCTGCGGGTGACGGATCACACGCCGTTCAACAACCTCGGTTGGTTGTACGCGGCCGAGCAGGCCCTCGCTGAGAGTGAGCGACTGCACATCCTGCTGGGCTGGGAAGCGGACGAATTGCGTCTGTGTCTGCCGCTGGTGGCGAGTCGCGAGCGCTTTGCCGGCGTGCCGTTTCGGGTTCTGCATCACTTGGGTTATCCGCTGGCGGATCGCTTGGCGTTGTTGTCGTTGCTTGGCGGCGAGGACATGCGCCAGGCCTTGCTGCTGATTCGTCAACAGGTGCCCCATGCGTTGTTGCAACTCAATGAATTGTCCGAGCCTGCCGGTGAAGAAAGCACGCTGACCGAATGGATGGCCCGCAGCTCCACGGGTGAGCGACGCTTGAGTTGTCGGGTGCCGGTGCATCTGATCAGCGAAGCGGATCATCAGGAAGTCTCCGGCGATCCGCGTTACAAGCTACGCCGGGCGCGCAAACGCATTGCCGCGTGCGGTGCCGAGGTGCGGCGCATTGTTCCCGACGCGATGAGCATGGGGCCGCTGTTGCAGGTCATCAGCGACGTCGAAGCGGTGAGCTGGAAAGGCGATGAAGGTGTAGGGATTTTCGCTGGCGAACGCAGCCGCCAGTTGATCGAACGCGCCTTCACCGCCCTCGCTGGCCAAGGCCTGGTACGGGTGGTGACGCTGGAGTTGAACGGGCGCTGCATCAGCTATCGCCTCGGCCTGCTCGAACAGGGGCGACTCTACGATTACAACCTCGCCTTCTTGCCGCAATACGCCGACTTGGGCAGCGGCCGGGTGTTGCTGGAGGAATGGATTCGTTGGGGACTCGACGACAATTGGCGCTGGATCGATGCCTCGCGGGTCAGCCTGGAAAACTCCAGCCATCAACTGCATGAACGCATGACCGGGCAACTCGAGCACTGGCGTTGGAGTTTTTATTCCTGGCGCCCGAGTGGCCTCCTCCTCGGTCTGGGTTTGCGCCTGTGGCATCGACTCAAACCACACGTGCAGGCCTGGCGGGCACGTCGTGCCGAACCAGCGAAACCTGCACTGAAACCTGTCGCGATCACCACGGAGGGCGAACATGCCTCGCCAAGTCATAGTCAACGCTGACGATTTCGGCCTCAGCCCGAACGAAAACTCGGTGATCTTCGCCGCGTTTCAGGCCGGGGTCATCAGTTCTGCCACGGCAATGGCCAACATGCCGGCGTTCGAGGCGGCGTGTGCCATGGCCCGGCATGCGAGCCTGCAAGGCCGGGTTGGCCTGCACTTCAACCTGACTTACGGGCGACCCTTGAGCCAGGCAATTGTGGCCCGGCGCACCTTCTGCGATGACTTCGGCGTGTTCGACCTCAGTCTGCCGCGTCAGCGTTTTTGGCTGGGCCGCGAGGACCGTGAGGCGGTGCGTGAAGAGTTGCAGGCGCAGTGGCAACGTTGCGTCGATCACGGCGTGCGCCCCAGCCACATCGATTCGCATCAGCACGTGCACAACATCTGGCCGATCGGCGAGATTGTCGCGCGGTTTGCCGCGCATCAAGGGGTGCCGGTGCGGCTGGCGCGCAACCTGGGGCAGAACCTCAATCTGCCCAAGCGCGTATTCAAGGGGTTGCTCAATTGGCGTTTGCAGAATCTGGCCGGTGTCACCGCCGACTATGTGTGCACGCCGATCGACCTGCGCAACGACAGCGCGCCGACCGACGGCGTGCTGGAAGTCGTCGCCCACCCGACACAACTCGGCGCCGATTTTGGTGACGCCTATCTCAACCCGGAGGAATCCCTGAGCCGCGTGCTAGAGCAGCGGCTGGCGGGTATCCCAAGGGTTTCCTACAGCGATCTGAACAAGGATTTTCTACGCGGCGCTACAGCACTCGATTGAGTTACATACCTTGCAATACATTCGAAGATGGCACTTTGAAATGAATTGGCAAGGCTGATCTATACCCACAAAAGCACCATCCACAACACCCGGGCTACGGCCACGGAGGGCATCATGAGCGTCATCGAAAAACTACAAGAACGCATCCGTCACAAAGGCCTTGGCCGCACCTTCAGCACGTTGTGGAAACGCTACGTGTTCTTCCATTGGGAACTGTTGTGGATGGAGCGTGACCTGGTCAGTCCGGTGCCGCCACACAAGCTGCGTCCTTACGAGGGCCTGAGCAAAGTCGATATCACGGCGGAGAACGCCATCGCGTTCAGCAAGCATTTCGGTGATCGCGTGGAGACCATGGCGCAACTGGCCTCCGAGGGTCACACCGGGCACATGTACCTTGATGCTGACGGGCACGCCGTCGCGTTTATCTGGGGCAGCATTCGTGACTATCACGACCGTCATTACTACGGCTGCACGTTCCCGGTGAAGCCCGGTGAGTTCTTTGAATTCGGCGGCGAGATGACCCGTGCGTATTTCGGCAGCAGCCTGTCGGTGGACGTGCAGGTGGCGTTGTGGGAAGCGATGGCGGCGCAGGGTTGCACCAAGGTGGTGGATGTTTGTGAGACGCACAATATTCCGGCGCTGAAGCTGCATATCCGCATGGGCTACCACGAGCAGGGTCGTGTGATGCACGTGTATTGCCTGTTCGGGCGCTGGAAGTTTTTCCGCGAAACGCGGTATCAGGGTTCGCGGCTGGAACCGCTGCGCAAACCGGGGCGGCCGGTGGTGAGTGCGGCGGCGCAGGCTTGAGTCAAACTCAAGATATCTGGCGATAGTCAGGCCGTCTTCGCGAGCAGGCTCACTCCTACAGGGGAATGCATTCCAAATGTAGGAGTGAGCCTGCTCGCGATGAGGCCGCTAGCTGCGCTGATTATCTTCAGGCCTTGCTGGCAACCAGGGTAAAACACATCGGCATCTGCGCTCGCTGATTCAGATACCGGTCATACACCTCTTCCCGATTCGAATGCGCATACTCCTTGAAGTGCGCAACATTCAGCCCCGCCGCAATCGCGCCACTGAAAATATCCCCCAGCGTATGCACAAACCAGTACGACTTCGCCGCCGGCTGCTCAACCTTGCCGACATAGACAATCGGCTCTTCCTGCACAAACGGCTCGGTGCGGAAGTACGAACTGGCGAGCTGATACGGATCTTCCGCATCCGGGTCGACCATTTCCAGAAACGGATGGGTTTCGTAGATCACCAGTTTGCCACCCGGTTTCAGGGTCGAGGCGACATGGCGGAAAAACTCGCCGATGTCCGGCATCCAGTTCAAAACACCAATGGTGATCAGCGCCACATCGAAGCGATTGTGCAAAGACGCTGGCAAATGATGGATATCGCTTTCGATGAACTCGGCGTTGTGCGGTGAACGCTTGTTCAGCTCACGCGCCTGATCGAGAAACGCCGCCGACTGATCGACACCGACCACGCTTCTGGCACCCAGCGCAAACAGTGACAGACTCTCACGGCCGTTGTTGCAGCCCAGTTGAATCACCTCTTTGCCGTCGACCTCCAGCAACCCGCTCAGGGTCTCATCGAGGCAAGAGAAATCCGCCTGCGCGACCTCGCCGAGCAAGGCCTGCCAGTCAGGCGACTCCTGGTGATGGCGGGCGGAATCGTTCCACGCCTGTCGATTGCTCTCGATGGCGGTTTTATTGTTGGGCACTTCCATGGCGCACTCCGGACGCTGCTCGTGATTGAGCGGACCCGAGTCTAGATCAGCCCGGCAATTGCGGTTGTTGCAAACTTGTAAGCCAATTCCTGTAGGAGCTGCCGCAGGCTGCGATCTTTTGATCTTGTTTTTAGAGATCAAGATCAAAAGATCGCAGCCTTCGGCGGCTCCTACATAGCAGGGTGTTCTTGCCTACAAATGTCGGCGAATTATCAAAACAGATAAAGGACACGGCTGACTATTCAACTCTGCTCACGTGGATACCCTCACAAAGCGCAGTCATCCGACGTGCACAAAAATGGCTAAGGAGGTTTAACCATGAGCCAGACTTTGACGAATTTCGACGTGATAGCACTGCTGGACAGTGACGAAGCCATCAACGAATACCTGTCCCAGGTTCTTGCAAATGGGGATAACGAAGAGTTTCTTCGCGCAATCGGCTATGTGCTCAAGGCCTACGCACAACCGGGGCACGTGATCAATCACCCGGTTGCTTGAATGCAGGGCAGCTATAGTTAATAGCCTTGGGGAAAACCGCACTCGCAGGTGCCGCCATGCATATGCTCGATCGGCTGTTGTTGACTGGCTGTCTGCTTGCTGCCACTCAGGCGCAAGCGCTGGACAGCAATTTTGTTTACTACGGGCCCAACCAGCCCTTCGCCCACCCTGCCCCGTATTCACTGAGTTCCACGCCGCCCAAGCCTTACGACGATACGGCGCCACAGGATTTTGTGGTGATTCCGGGTGACCATGAATTCTACGATTCGCAACTGCCGACCGTGGCGGATGCGACGGTGCGGGTGTTTATCCGCACATACGATGCCGAGCGCGGGATTTATGTGAATGACGAGGTGCTGGATCCGGGTTGTTTGCTGGAATGTTTGAGTCGGCAGCAGCATTGATCCTGACGACCGAGTATTAACCAGACACCACAAAACCCTGTGGGAGCGAGCTTGCTCGCGAATGCGGTGTGTCAGCCAACATCAAAGTGACTGATCCAACGCTTTCGCGAGCAAGCTCGCTCCCACAGGGGGGTGTATCGACTTGGACATCTGCTTTTTTACCACTGGCGTTTATCCGGCCGGGCCAGGCCGAGTTTTTCGATGCGGTAGCGCAGCATGTCGCGGCTCAGGCCGAGCAGGCGCGCGGACTTGGTGACGTTCCAGTCGGTCTTGTCGAGCATTTTGCGCACCATGTCGCGCTCGACTTCCGGCAGGTTCATCGATTCGGTGTTGCTCGCCGGACGCGGTTCGTAGTGCATCGGGGCTTCATGAATATGCAGCGGCGGCTCGTCGACCAGGCTCATGCACACGTTGAGCTGATGCGCGGCGATGGTGTCGCTCGGCGCCAGCAACACGGTCTGCTCAAGCATGTTGCGCAATTCGCGCACGTTGCCCGGCCAGGTGTAACTGAGCAGCAACTCCTCAGCCTGCTGACTGAAATGCAGATTCGGTTTGCCATAGCGTTTGCCATGACTGGCGAGGAAGTGCCGCGCCAGCGACAGAATGTCATCGCCCCGTGCATACAGGCGCGGCACCTTGATCGAGATGATCCGCAAGCGGAAAAACAGATCGCGGCGGAATTTTCCTTGCTGCACCATCTGTTCAAGATTGCAGTTGGTCGCGCTGATCACCCGCAGATTGACCTTGCGCTCCTTCACCGAACCGACCCGGCGAATGGTGCGGTCCTCCAGCAACTTCAAAATCTTTGCCTGTAACAGCAGGTCCATTTCACCAATCTCATCGAGAAACAACGTGCCGCCATCCGCCGCTTCCACCAGCCCGACCCGGCGATCCTTGGCGTCAGTGAACGCGCCTTTCTCATGCCCGAACAGCTCCGACTCGACCAGATTCGACGGGATCGACGCACAGTTGAATTCAATGAACGGACCTTTGCTGCGCGGGCCGTCGAAGTGCAATGCGCGGGCCACCAACTCTTTGCCGGTGCCGGTCTCGCCTTCCACTAAAACGGGCGGCAGATCGGTGTTGGCCATGCGCCGCTCGGCGTCGAGCAACTGGCCGATGGTGTTTTTCAGATATTGCATCGGCGCCGAATCGCCAATCAGCGCCTGCACCCCGGATTTCTGTGCCTCGCGCTCCTGATAGAACGACAGCGTGCGCTCCATCCGTTCGGTGGCCAGGGCCTTGTCGAGGAGCAGTTTGAGTTCCTGCAGCGCGACCGGTTTGGTCACGTAATGAAAGGCGCCCTCCTTCATTGCCACCACCGCGTCTTCGACGTTGCCGTAGCCGGTCATCATGATCACTTTGAGATCCGGCGCGCTGATGCGCAGCTTCTGGATCAGGTCGTGGCCGCTCATGCCCGGCAGCGAGTTGTCGGTCAGCACGATGTCAGGCATGAAGGTTTCCAGTTGCGCCAACGCGTCTTCGGCCGAATGGCAGACGGTCACCTCGAAGTCCTTGCGCTCCAGGTAGGTCTGAATATTCTCGGCCAGCAGTTCGTCATCCTCGACCAGCAGAATGCTGTGTTCCATATTCCCCTCCCGATGCCACTTTGAAGTTGAGACTGACGCGGGTTCCTTCCTGCTCGCGGCTGGTCAGCACGACCGAACCTGCGAAACGCTCCATGATGCGTTTGACCAACGCCAGGCCAACCCCGAGGCCGCCCTGTTTGGTGGTGAAAAACGGTTTGAACACCAACAGTTGCTGCTGCGCGCTCATGCCCTTGCCGGTGTCACTCACGGTCAGGCGCACGCGGTCAGGTTGCGGCGATTCGAATTCGACGCTGAGCACACCGCCCTTGGGCATGGCTTCCAGGGCATTGGCAAACAGGCTATTGAGTATTTGTGTGAGCAGCACCTTTTGGCTGACGACCGGTGCGCAGTTTTGCGGGCTGAATCGCACTTCGACGCCACTGCGTTTAATCAGTGCATCAAATGCGCCAAAGGTATCTTCAACCGCCATCACCAGATCCACCGCTTCGCCGTCATCATTCATCGGCCGCAGCGACACGAGCAGCTCGCGCACCCAGCGCGACATGCGATCGACCTGGCTGATGATGTCGCCAATGTTGCGCTGCGCGCCGGGGCTGGCGATTTCCTGGGCCAGTTCGGCGCTGGAGCGAATGGTTGCCAGTGGATTGCGCAGGCTGTGCGCCACCGCCGACGACATCTCGCCGAGGGCGACAAAGGTTTCGTTGCTGATCAATTGTTGCTGCTGGCTCTGCAGCAGTTTCGCGGCGCGGCGGACGATCCAGAACAAGGCGAGGAAGATCGCCGCGCCACCGAAACACGTCGCCGCCCAGATCGAGGCGAACCCACGGTCGATGCGGTCAACCAGATCCGCCGGTTCCTTGTAGATTTCGACCATGGCGATGACTTTGCTTTTGTCGGCGTTGAACATCGGGATGTAGTTCTCGATGAACAGGTATTTCGGTTCGCGCAGCAATTGCTGTTCGGGTTTCTCATCGTCGATCTTGTGGTAACTGGAGGACACCGCGACTTTCATCTCGAACGACTCGTCAAGTTCGTCGTCATCCTCGAATTTGACCCCGATCAGTTCTGGGTTGGTCGACCAGATCACCGTGCGATCCAGCGCATACACGGTGGCCAGGAGAACGTCCGGCAGGTGTTCAACGTGGTCGAGAAACTCGGCGCGGGCCGCCGCATGGGCGCCCGGATCGACGTCGGGAAAGTTGTTGTCCTGGCGCGGGTCGAGCATTTCACCCATGGTCCGCGCCGGGGTGATACCGGCGTGGCGTATTTCCGCCGCGCCAATGGCCTGAACAAATTGCGCGGTCAGCAACGCATCGCGCTCAACGCTTTCGGTGACGACGAAGCGCGTGGAGATATAGCCAAGGCCCACCGCCACAGCGGCGATGATGAAAAAACTCGCCAGCGAGAACCAGCGCAGCAGATTGAACTGTTCGCGCCAACTCTTGCCCATTGCGGCCGGGGTGTCCGGCGCAGGTGTTTTTTGTGCTTCCAGTCGCTGCATGGGAGTGCCCTGGAGTTTTTGTATCGGGCCAGTTACAGCCATCAGTGTAGGTGGCTCTGACCACGACACACGGTTCAATGATGCTATTTCGCCGCTACCGCATCTGACTCACCGTTGCGGCTGGATCACCCGGTTTTACTGGCGTCAAAGCACCGTCGGCGACGGCCGGGGTGGACGGTTGCTGACGCTCGGTTTCATCACGGAGGAAATCGATGATCGACTGCGCGGATTGCTCGTCCAGGCGCAGATTGGGCATCGGGATTCGCTCGAACTGTTCGTACAGTTGCAGGGCAATCGGGTCTTTTTCCGCGAGCAGGCGATCCGGTTCGCGAATCCAGCGGTTCAGCCATTTCGGATCTCGATTACGCGTTACACCAATCAGATCCGGGCCGATGCTGCGCATGCCGAGGCCCTGCCCATCCATTGGGCCGAGGCTGTGACAGGAGGCGCAGCGGGTGCGGAACAGTTCTTCGCCATTGCTCGGCGGGCGAATGTCCGGGGCGTTGGCGTAGCTTTCTTCAATGCTCGGCTGCTTCCAGTTCTGCAAGGTGTTGGCCAGTTGGTCGGCGAGGATCCACGGGTTTTCGAACGGCGAGGCTTTCATCCAGCGCCCGGTGGTCTGGTTGCCGACGATCAGGCTGAGGTTGTGGTCCTTGCTGCGACCGTTGTCGACGCCTTCGATAAACAGCCCGAGTTTTTTGCGCAGGTCGGTGACGTCTTCGAATTCGCCGGTGAGAAACTTCCAGCCGGGGCCGACCTTGAAGCGCTGCGAATAGGCCTTGAGCACCTCGGGGGTGTCGCTGAGCGGGTCGATGCTGATCGAGTAGAAAAAGATGTCCTGACCGACCCGATCACCGAGCAGTTTCTGCACCTGGCGCAAGCGTGCGGTTTCCAGTGGGCAAGAGTCGCTGCACGAGGTGAAGATGAAGTTGATCACCACCACTTTGTTCTTGATCAGGTCATCGAAGAAATGCACCTGCTGACCGTCCTGATCGGTCAGCAAGGTGTTGGGGAAATAGTCGCCACCCCACGGGGTGGCGGATTCACTGGCCGCTGACGGCTCGCCGACACTGGCCTGATGTGCCAGCAGCACGCGGCTGCCGAGCACACAGACCACCAGCATCAGCACCAGGTGCATGCCCAGCGCCCGGGAGCGCGGGGTATGCACGGGTTGGCTGTCACCGTGGCGACGGTTCATGGCTTGATCACCACTTGTGGGCCCATACCGTCGCCGCTGCGGAAGGTAGGCAGCGCGGCCGAGTTGACGTAGCGCACACCGTCCCAGCTTGGCAGTGGGGTTGGCATCAGTTGCAGCTGACCGGGTTTCTCCAGGTCCCAACGCAGCAGCATCGAGTTGTCCTCATGCTGAGTGTTGTGGCAGTGCTCCATGTAGGTCCCGGCGAACTCGCGGAAGTTGATCGCCATCTCGACGTTGTCCAGACCATCCGCTTCAGAACCAATCCGATAGACATCTTTGCGCGCCCATTTTTCCCATTCCGGCGGTGCCTTGCCGCCGCGACTGAGAATAATGCCCTCCTCGAAGTGCACGTGCACCGGATGGCTCCAGCCCGTGCCGCCAGCCTTGATCTTCCACACCTCCAGCGTACCGAACCCGGTGACACCGGCATCGGTCGGGCCACTGGACAATTGGGTCGAGGCATTGAGTCGGCGTGGGTCCATGTGGAAGCCGAACCCGCCGTCAGTCTTGACCGTCCACGGCGCTTCATCGGTGCCGTCGGAACGGCCGAAGGTGAAGGTGCGGTGGCGAGCCTTGGCCAGCAAAGCTTTATCGGCGGCGTTGTCGCGGTGGAGCTTCAGCGGGATCATCACCAGCCCTTCAGCCTTGCCGGGTTTGGCCGGTTCGTAGGCTGCCGGGTTCATCGCCAGATCCTGGCCGGTGTAAGCCTTGACGTTGAGCTGCAAGACCTTGCCCACCGCTGGATCGCCTTTGTCCCACTGCGGCCCTTTGCTGGTCTGCTTGATCACCGCCAGGTATTTCTCCGACAGGATGTCGCCCAACGGAATGACCTCTTTGGGTCCCTTGCCGTCGTCGTGGGCCTGCAGGTTGACGAAGAACAGCTTGTCCCCCGGTTTGATGCCGTTTTTCGAGAAGTTGACGATGATGTCGAAGCGCTCGGCGATGCCCTGGGTCGGCAGGATCGCGTTGTGGTTCTGTTTATCGCCGTCGGCATCGAGGTCCATGCTGCCGTCGAACGGTACGCTGTGTTCCATGATGTTGCCGTCGTTGGCAATCATGTGGAACGGCACGCGGCTGTAGGTCACGCCGGAGTTTTTCGGCCCCTGGAACTCGCCACCGCTGCCTTTGATTTCGCGCACCAGCGCCAGTTTGAAGTAGCGCGACACCGAGCCGTTGAGGATGCGGAAGCGATAGCTGCGTGCGCGTACATCGAGGGTCGGTTTCCACTGCCAGTTGACCAGGACCTGGTCACCGAGGAAGCCGTCGGTGTTGAACGGGTTGAACCACAACTGACCTTCCTGATCCCAGGCCTTGTCGGCGAACACCAGGTTGACGTCGTAGTCGCGGTTGCCCCACGGCAAGGCGCTGCCGCTGGGCAAGCGCAGGTTGACGCCGTCGTTCACCGACTCGTTACCGCGATCCAACGCGCTGTAGTAGTTCATCATCGCCGCGTTGCCCTTGTAGACGTTCTGCGCGGTGAAATCGAGCATGTGGTCGTGGAACCAGTGGGTGCTCATGGTCTCGCGCCAGTCGCCGCGGATCTTGATGGTGCCGTTGTCGCAGGTCTTCTTCGCCGGTGCGAGGTCGTTGACCCACAGGGTTTCGCCCGGTGCGCAGGGGAACGCCGCGCGCGGGTCTTCGGCCTTGGTGTTGATGCTGTCGTAACCGGCGAGCTGGATCGGCCAGCGATAGTCGTAAAACTGCCCCGGGAAGAAGAACGCGTTGGCATAGCCGTCGCTTTCTGCCGGCGCGTGGCCGTTGTGCTCGTGGGTGCTGATGGTGTGCAGGCCAAAACCACGGTTGGCCGACGGATCGATCGGCAAGCCGTTGTAGTGGCGCATCATTACCGGTTGGCCGTAGCGCACCATCAACAGTTTCGGCGGCAGCGTGCCGTCGAAGGTCCACACTGCGTTGTGGTTCTGCACCGGCATGTTCGGGTGGAAACGCGGATCGACGCCTTTCGCAGTACCGTCAGTCAGCGGCACACCCGCGACGTTGTGGTACAGGCCACCGGGGCCGAACTCGCCCACGGCGTAATGGTGCATTTGCACGTTGTCACGCAAGCCACCATTGAGGCGCGCACCGGTCTGCGCGGTTTTGTAGGCGACTTGCGGATAGAACTCGTTCCAGCGCTGATGGGCCCAGCCTTTTCCTGGCGGCCGACCTTCAGCGGAGGAGCCGATGTGCCGGTTGAGGAACACTTCGATCTGCGCCTGCCACGGGTTGCGGTCGACCACGTTAGAGAATTGGCTGGGGAATGGCGTCAGCCCCGGTTGTCGCAGGAATGCATCCAGCGCAGTGCCGGGAGGCGCGCTGCGGGCGACATTATTCGGGTCCTGCGCGGGGGCCGGGCCAATCGCCGCCGGTGGAAATGGCAGCGGCGCGGCAGGGGTGGTCGGGTCGAGTTTTTCCGGGCCGAACTCTTCGAACAGGGTCAACTGCTGGGTGAACGGCTGCGCGCCATAGAGCGGGCTCGGCTTGCCGTTGGTGGGGTAGTTGAAACTGGTCTGCACGGACGGTGGCAGGACGTTTTCGATACGCGTTTCAGCGCGGTTGCCTTTGACGCCGTCGGGCAAGTCGAAGGAATCTTCGTTGGCCTCGGGCATGGTCAGGATGGCGTTGAGCGCCGTCGGTTCGTCTGCCGGCTCGTCGTAGTACGCCGACGGATCGGAGGTTTCAGGCTGTCGCTCGTCATCGATCGGGCTGGCGCGAACGCCGGCCATGGTGCCGAGGGTCAGCATCAGAAAGACGCTCAGCGGCGTCAGCAGGAAGGTGTTGCTTGGGTTACGCGTTGTTCTGTCCATCACCAGCCGCCTCATCAAGGAAGGGGTGATGGTGTTTTGCAACTAGTGCGCCAAGAAATTATTTCCAGTTGTAACAGGGACTTGGAAGGTCTGCGGGTTTCCCCACTCCCCGGTGACCGGGGCTTGACACCCACTGATGGGGGAAGTTCATAAATTTTTGCGGCGTTTATAAACTTGCGTACCAACTGACGAAGGCTCGGGCCCCGTTGATCGTTCCCACGCTCTGCGTGGGAATGCAGCCCGGGACGCTCTGCGTCCCATTGGAACGCGGAGCGTCCCTTGAGGCATTCCCACGCAGAGCGTGGGAACGATCAAGATCAAAAGATCGCAGCCTTCGGCAGCTCCTACAGGGGGAATGTGTTTATCAGGGGACGCGTTGGAAGGCCAGACGAACGGTGGTGCCCTCGCCTTCGCGGCTGTCGAGGGTCACGCCGCCGCCGAAGCGCTCCATGATGCGTTTGACCAGCACCAGACCGACCCCGAGACCGCCAGATTTGGTGGTGAAAAACGGCCGGAACGCCATGGTCCGTTGTTCTTCATTCATGCCTTTGCCGGTGTCGCTGAGCACCACGCACACACCACGGTCGTCGCTCGGTTCCAGGCTGACGGTCAGCGTGCCGCCCTTGTCCATCGCCTCCAGCGCATTGGCCAGCAGGCTGTTGAGGATTTGCGTCAGTTGCACCGGCTGGCTGAGCACCATCGGCGTGTGCTGCGGATGAAACACCACCTGCACGCCGGCCTTGGCGATCTGCTGTTCAAACGCGACGAGGCTTTCGTGCAACGCCGCCACCAGGTTCACCGGTTCCGGATCATCGTTGAGCGGACGCAGGGACTGCAGCAGCTCGCGCACCCACTTCGACATGCGATCGACCTGGCCGATGATGTCCTTGATGTTCTTCTCGGCCGGGCCGGCATCGAACTCCAGCGCCAGTTCGGCGCTGGAACGGATGGTCGCCAGCGGATTGCGCAAACTGTGCGCCACCGCAGAAGACATCTCGCCCAGTGCGACAAAGGTTTCATTGGCGATCAGTTGTTTTTGCTGGGCGGCGAGCAGAATCGCCGCACGTCGCACGATCCAGTACAGGCCCAGATAAATCAGCCCGCCGCCCAGTGCGGTGGCCAGCCAGATCAGGGTCAAGCCGCGTTCCATGCGTGCGATCAGGTCTTTCGGTTCCTTGTAGATCTCGACCATCGCCGTGACATTCTTGCCCTCGGCGTCGAACAGCGGAATGTAGTTCTCGATGAAGATGTAATCCGGCGGGATGACGAACTTCTGCTCCTCACGGGCCTTGTCGACGTCGTGGTAACTGGCCGACACCGGAATCTTTTCGTTGAAGGCACGATCGAGGTCTTCGTCGGCATGAATGCTGGTACCGATGAGCACCGGGTTGGTCGACCAGATTACCTGGCGGTCGGGGGCATAAATGTTGGCGAGGATCACGTCCGGCAGGTGTTCGATGTGGTCGAGAAATTCACCCCGCGCGCCCGCCCGGGCCTGCGGATCGACATCGGGAAAATCCTTGTCCTGACGTGGATCGAGCAGTTCGCCCATCGTGCGGATGTTGGGAATGGACACATGGCGCACTTCGGCCGAGGCGATGGCCTGAATGAACTGCGCCGTGAGCAAGGCATCGCGCTGCACGCTTTCCTCGATCACGAATCGTGTAGAGACCGCCCCAAGCGCGATGGCCACCGTACCGATCACCGCCATGCTGATCAGCGAAAACCAGCGCAGCAGGTTGAACGACTGCTTGCGCGAGCTCAATCGGAGATTGCCCTCCTCGACCGGTAGCGATTTCGACTGCATGTTCATGGCGGCGACTTCTCTTTACGTCCCTATAGGGTTATAGCCCACGGGTGGGGGTTTGCCCGGATGCGGGGATATCGACCCCGTTGAGGTGATCCCACAGACACCGCTAATCCCTTGTAGGAGTGAGCCTGCTCGCGATCGCGGTGGGCCTGTCGACATTTTCATCACAGACATACCGCTATCGCGAGCAGGCTCACTCCTACAAGGATCTGTGTTCGACAGGCCATGAGTGGTCCTCCCCACCGTCCCCGATTCTGGGGAATGACGCCCTTTCCCCACTGACCAAAAACCTGACCCTTCTGCGCGCCAAGCCCTCTACCCCGGCCCTCTCCCGCCCATCCACCGCACCTTGGCATGGAAGGTGTACAGGCCCTGTGCAACTGACCCATCCCCAAGGGGCAGGTACTTTGATAGAGGGATTAACTCATGCACCCTTTACTGTCCAAAACCGCGACCGTCCTGGTCGTGAGCGCCTTGGCCCAGGGCATTGCTCAGGCCGCTTTGTTCGCTGTTGATCCGGGGCCGTACGCACCGGCCACTGGTGGTTTCGCCAGTTGGTATCAGGACACCCACGGCCGCACGCTGGATCTGTGCCTGTCCAAAGCGCTCAGCTCCCGCGTGCCCAGCACCCCCGGTGCGCCTTCGTACATGTGCTCGCTGTTGCCGGCGCCCGGCATATTCGATGACGCTCAACCGCTGGCTTTCCCCAGCAACTTCCCCGACGAGGCGTTCTGGTTCACCGCTGACGGCACGATTGTCGACGCCGCGCGCGGCATCAACCTTTCGTACGGTTCGGCGATCGAAGCCGCGTTCAGTGGCGGTGACCCGGCGGAAGGCGATCAGATCAGCTTCGCGCGGATTCGCATCCGGGTCGATATTCCTACGGCCGGCACCTACGTCATCACCCACCCGTATGGGGTCGAAGTCTTCAACATTGACACGCCCGGCCGCCGCGCAATCAACATGACCCGCGACATCGGTATCGGCGCACCGAAAACCTACGACGGCGCGCTCAAGGGCGACGTCGGACCGTTCCTGCGTAGCCTCAACGGGCCTTACACCGAAACCAATCCGGTGACTGGCTCGGCAGAGCAATTTGTCGGTGATCCGAACCTTGAAGAAGCCGTGACCGGCAGCCCGTTCAACACCAACTTCATCCGTATCGAAGGCCCCAACGGCCTCGATCTGCGCACGACGATATTTGCCGTCTCCGGCAAGTTATCGAGCGTGGTGCGCCCTACGCCAATGATCACCCAGCGCAGCACCTACTCGCGCAAAGCGGGAACCAGCGCACCGGTGGCCCAGCAAGACGTGTTCGTCCTCGCACCGCCAGCGCCCGGCACCGCCGCCGTGAGCAGTTTGACCCCGGTGCTGAACATGACCGAAGCCAACTCCACCGGCGCCTGGTACGCGCAATCGTCGGCCAACCCGACCGTGCCGAGCGTCCTGCAAGTGACCGCCGACAACCACCTGGCCATCGCCAGCAGCACACCGACCACCCTGCCCATGCCCCTGACCGACCTGGTGGTGATCCAGAGTGCCCAGTACAGCTTGAGTTCTGGACAACTGACCGTGGTGGCATCGACCAGTGACGAAACCTCGCCACCCGTACTCACCGCCACCTCCGGCAGCGGCACCGCCATCGGTGCGCTGAGTGGCGACGGCGCAGTGAAAAGCCTGGCCACCGGGATCTCGCCGATACCGCCAGCCAAGGTCCGCGTGACGTCGTCCAACGGCGGCAGCGATACCGAAGAAGTGGTCATCGTGCAATGAACGCTCACATGCCCAGATCCGCATCAGGAGGCATCATGAACAAGTGGCCACGCTTTGCGCTCAACGCGCTCGGGCTCGCTCTCTCGCTGACCGGCAGTGCCTATGCGCAACTCGCCGCCGTCGACCCCGGCCCCTACACCTTCGCCACCGGGAAATTCCCGATGTGGTATCAGGACAACAATCTGCTGTCGATGGAGCTCTGCCAGTCGCGCGCCGCCAGTTCGCGGGTAGCGGTGAGTACCCCTCCCGCGTACATGTGCACTCTGCTGCCGGAACCGGGCGTCTTCGACGACACCCTGCCGATGGTGTTCCCCGACAACTGGCCGCCGGAAGCTTTCTGGTTCCTCGCGGAAACCAACATCCCCAACAACGGCGCCGGCTACGGCATGGACGCCTATGTCGCGGGGATAGAAGCAGCGTTTTCCTCGGATAATCCGGTGGACGGCGATCAAATCGCCTTCGCGCGAATTCGCATCCGGGTGAACGTTCCCGTGGCCGGCACATACACCATCACCCACCCGTATGGCGTCGAAACGGTCAACGTCACCACCCCCGGGCGCCGCGCGATCAACATCACCAAAGACATCGGCATCGGCGCGCCGGGCAACTTCAGCGGCGCATTGACCGGTGCCATTGGCCCGTTCCTGCGCAGCGTCAACGGCCCTTACACCGAAGTGAATCCTGACAGCGGCGGTGTCGAAACTTTCGTCGGTGATCCGAACCTCACCGAGGCGGTGACCGGCAGCCCGTTCGACACCAACTTCGTACGCATCGTCGGGCCATCCGCTGCCGGTACGATTCAAACCAGCCTGTTTACCGTCGCCGGCAAAGTGCTCGACAACCGTCAGCAAACCGCTGTCGAACTCAACCGCGCCACCTATCGCCGCACCTCGACGGGGGGGCGTGCCGAAGTCTTTGCCAAGGCAGACAGCAGCTCGACCCTGTGCTTCCGCGAAACCGTGGCGCTGTTGCCCGGCCCACCGCCGACGCCGTGCCAAACCAGCCTGGCGGGTGACAACACCGGTTTGTTCTTTGGCCAACGCCTGGGGACTGGCGCCGTACCACCGGTGGTGGTCGTGACCGCGACCAACCCGGCCGGGACCACCCGTCCAACGTCGGTGTCGGCCAAACTCACCGACGTGGTGAAAGTGCAGACTGCGCGCTACAACTGGGCCAACAAAACCTTGTTGATCGAAGCGACATCGACCGATGAAGTGGCGATCCCGGACATGGTTGCGCAAGGCTACGGACGCCTGTCGAAGACCGGCACCCTGCAGCGCATCACCGTCGCCGACCTGACCCAGCCACCGGCCACCGTGACGGTGAAGTCCGCCGCTGGCGGTAGTGATACCGAGCCCGTTGTCGTGGTCGGCACCGCACCGGATACCGGTGAAAACCAGGCGCCAATCAGCAACGCCGACACCGGTAGCACCAGCTTCGGCGTGCCGATCACCCTCAGCCTGCTGACCAACGACAGCGATCCCGACGGCAACAATCCGCTGAGCATCACTGCGTTGACCCAACCGGCAGCCGGCCAAGGTACCGTCGCCCTCAGCGGCACTGCCGCCGTGGTCTACACCCCGCCAGCCGTGGTCAACACACCACTGACCACCACCTTCACCTACAAGGCGCAGGACGCCAAAGGCCTGGCCTCGGCCAACCCGGCCACCGTGACGATCACCGTCGCGCCGAACCGGCCACCGACCGCCGTCGCCGACAGCGTCGCCACGTTGGGTGTGGCAATCCCGATCAACGTACTGGCCAACGACACCGACCCGGAAGGCAACGTACCGCTGGGCGTCGCCAGCCTGACCCAACCGGCCGCCGGCCGTGGCACGGTCAGCACTGACGGCACGGTAATCACCTACACCCCACCGGCCACCGTGACCACGGCATTCACCACGACCTTCACCTACATCGCCCGGGACAGCTTCGGCGCCCTGTCGACGCCGGCCACGGTCACCGTGCAAGTGTCGCCACGGCCAGCGGCGGAGACCTTCACCATCACCACCTCGACGGTGCAGGCCCGCTCGGGCGGACGCTTCAACTGGGACTTCGCCGGCACCTCGTCGGTGACCACCGGCAACACCATCACCGTGCAGGTCACCACCCCGACCGGGCTGGTCACCCTCGGCACCACCACCGTACCGGTCACCGGTCGCTGGCGGCTGACGCTGAACAACACGCTGGTGGTGCCATCGGCCAACCCGACCGCGACGATCCGCTCATCCCAGGGCACCGTGCGCACGGTCTCGGTGACCACGCTGTAAGCCTGATCCCCAGCCACTCGCGGGTGGCTGGGGCTGAATTGAAACCGGTTAACGCCTGACAGGATGTGAGCCATGAACACGCCGATCGCCGCCCTGCTTTGCCTGCTTCTGCTGTGCAGCACGGCAGGCGTGCGCGCCGACGACCTGATGGACAACGACGACCTGGCCCCGACCAGCAGCGACCTCGGCGAACTGCCCCCACCGGAGGGTCAGCAAGCCCTGATCGACCAGCTCGGCCAGGCCAACGTCGCCCTGCTGCAACAGAACGGTCAGTCGCTGCTCGGGCAGATCGTGCAGTCGGGCAGCAATCAGGAAGCGTACATCCTGCAACAGGGCAGCGACCTGATGGCGCTGATCAACCAGAACGGTTCCGGCAACGCCGCCTCCATTACGCAAAACGGCAGCCACAACCGCGCGCAGATTTCGCAAAACGGCAACAACAACGACGCCAGCATCGAGCAGGCCGGCACGGGGCTGCAAAGCGCCGTGACCCAGTCGGGCAACGGCATGAGCGTTTCGGTCAAGCAATATCGCTAAGCACTGCACATCATCGGAGAGTTCATCATGTTCAAACTGACGCCCCTCACCGCCGCCATCCTGGTCATGATCAGTGCCCAGGCCATGGCCGACGACAGCCTGTCCAACCAAAGCCAGGTCGGTACCGCCAACATCGCCGACGTGAAACAGACCCAGGCGCCGTTCAGCACCGCCACCCAGACCCAACTGGGCCAGGGTAACGACGCCGCCGCCGTGCAAGACCACGCCACCAGCGTGATCACCCAGGACGCCGTCGGCGATTACAACGCCGGTTACGCCGAACAACTTTACGAAGACAACGCCACCATCACCCAGCAACAGGTCGGTGCCTTCAACACCGCCCACGCCAGCCAGTCGCTGGGCTTCGGCGCACCGAACAGCGCGCTGCAACAGCAGCAAGGCACGGGCAACTTCTCGTTCATCTATCAGGATTCGCAGAACGGCAGCGAAGGCAAAACCTTCCAGTTCGGCGACAGCAACGAAGCCAACATCGAACAACTCTATGAAGGCAGCGGCAACAGCTCGGTGATCACCCAATACGGCACCGCCAACTACGGCACCGCCGAACAAGTCACCCACAACGGCGGGCAGATCGGCATCAACCAGGCCGGCGAAAGCAACTACGCCTACGGCGACCAACGCAACGGCACCGGCGGCAACATCACCATCAACCAGTTCGGCAACCTCAACGGCAGCGAAATCTGGCAAGACGCGCAACTCGCCAGCCAAGCCACCGTCAACCAATACGGCGACAGCAACGAAACCGTGGTCGATCAAAGCTTCGGCGAAAACAACACCGCTGCCGTCACCCAGGTCGGCAATACCAACGCGATCTACGCCGACCAGTTTGAATCGGTCAACTCGACACTGGCGCTGTACCAGGTTGGCAACGGCAACGTGCACTACACCTACCAGAGCGGCGACGGCCACACGCTCAGCGCCACCTCCGTGGGCAACGACAACAAGGTCTACGCCAGCAACTGGAAAGGCCCGCAATCGGGTGGCCAGTTCGGCAGCAACCAGCGTGCGACCGTCACCCAAGCGGGCAATGGCAACATCGCCAGCTTCACTCAGGATGGCGTCGGCCATGTGATGACCACGCACCAGACCGGGACCGGCAACAAGACCACGGTCAGTCAGGCGGAGTCGTATAACGAGCTGTACTTTGATCAGAATGGTAGCGACAACATCTTGATCTCGGATCAGCGCGGCACGGGCAACCTGGTGCAGGGTTCTTCGAATGGCACGGGTAACAGCGCCGAGTTCGATCAGTCGGGGTCGGGCAACCAGGCGTATACCGCGCAGTTGTATGGCAGTGACAACATGATCACTGTTAAACAGGCAGATACGATGAACGTGGCGTACGTGACCCAGGGCGGCACGGGGAACATTGCCAATGTCGATCAGAGTGGCGTGACGCAGACGGCGAATATTCAGCAGTTCGGGTCGGCTAACCAGGCGACGGTGTTGCAGCAGTAGAGGTTGGGTGTTGATGGGCCGCGATTCTCTGGTGAGGGGGATCGCGGTTTTTTTTGTCCGTAGGACCGATCAACGACATACGCTCTTTAAAGCTTCAGACCCGCCACGTCCTACAGAAAAAGGAATGATTTCTGGAAAAGTTGAACGTTTTCCTACCACGTCTGGCGGTTGGCCGTCGGAAGCGCAAGGACTAGGATTTTTCGGGACAACCTGAACCCTACGGAGCTCGACCGACGTGCAACTCATCCAGACAACCACGACAACATTCCCCTTACCGAATAGACTTCCAGGCATTGATCCCGGAGGTGCCATGATCGACCCAAAGATGATTGATCCGATGTGCCCAGTCGTCTCGGATCTTGATCCTGAAGAACAGGCTGCGAGCTATGACCGCTGGTTCAGGGCGGAAGTACAAGCGTCTCTCGATGATCCGCGCCCGAGTATTCCCCATGAGCAAGTGATGGAGGAAATCAATGCCTTGATGGAATCAATGCGCAAAAGCGCTGATGCAGATTAAGTGGCGACCCAAGGCTCGGGTCGAACTCTCGAAAATCCTGAAGTACATTGGCGAGCGAAATTTTGTAGCGGCGACTGCACTTCACAAGTCCGTCGTAAAAACTACATCTGCGCTTTGTTGGCATCCACACCTGTATCGCAAAGGCCGCTCTCCCGGCACTCGAGAGATTGTGGTAAGCCCGAACTATCTCGTCGTTTATCAAGTGGCGGACCAAATTGAGATTGTGAGCATCTTGCATGCGCGTCAGGAGTACCCTCGACGCGACCCCGGTTAAGATCGCTTCCTCGTCTCAACACAAGAAACCGTGTTTCCCGTGGAGGTACGGTTTTCGTGATCGTTCCCACGCTCTGCGTGGGAATGTCTCTCGGGACGCTCCGCGTTCCAACTCGCGAATTTTACGCAGAGCGTCAGGGGCTGCATTCCTTTGCTGCGCGTGGGAACGATCAATCAGCCATCCTTCAACTCGACGTGATCCAGCGCTTGATTCACCGCCAGTTCGCCCAGCATGACAACTTGAGCGATGCCCAGTGCGGTTTTGCGCTGTGAAGTTTCCAGCGAGGCGGCGAAGTTGATGAGCATTTCGCTGGCCGAGCCGAGGGTTTCGCTGGCGTTGGCGAGCAGGGATTCGGTGTTGTACCTGGGGTTGGCAAGGTACATGGGTTCCGGCTCGTTGGCGCTGGACATGATGTGGGCGGTGGGGTTGAGGTAGAAATCGAGGGCGCGGTCGGCGGCTTCGTGGAGTTTTTTGCTATCGACTGAGGCGTAGGGGGATGTGGTGTTTGTGTCTGATTCTGGGGGGTTGGGGGTTGGTTTTTTCATGGTGATTCTCTCTCATTGATAGTTGCAGCTGGCCCATTCGACTTCCAGGAAAAATGGGTGGCAGCTGTACGCAGGCTGGAAATCCGGGAGAGAGCAACCCGGCAGACACGAATGTCTCCCGCGCACAACCGCCATAACAGAGTGCACACAATGAAAGTGCGCAAGCATACGTTATGAAAGGCGTATCTGCTCTCTCGTGTCTTCGGGTTTCCATGCCCGGTCGCTGAATTGGCAGCGACGAACACAGGCTAGAGACCGGACGTCCGACGGACAACCTGAAAACCTTGTGGGAAGGTTCCGCAAAATCGAAACATCCTTTAAACATCCCGAATTGAAATACGCATGTGTAGGAGCTGCCGAAGGCTGCGATCTTTTGATCTTGATTTTGATTTTGATATTCATCTTAAAAAATCAGAGTCAAAAGATCGCAGCCTTCGGCAGCTCCTATGTATGGACTCGCCCCACCATTCAAC
>NZ_CDROCK010000045.1:0-58506 GCF_977020205.1 Pseudomonas sp. AIG
AAACCCGCACCAGCCGCACCACCCGCCGCGATTACGACTTCGAAAAACCGCGCCTGACGCTGGAAAGCGAAAACCGTAGCGACGCCCTGCCCGACCTCGAGGACTACGATTATCCGGGTCGTTTCATTGACCGCGAACGCGGCAAACACCTGGCCAAACGCGCCCTCGAACGCCATCGCAGCGATTTCAAACTGGCCGAAGGCAAGAGCGATCAACCGTTGCTGGTCAGCGGCCACTTCCTCGCCCTGACCGCGCACCCGAAAGCCAAATGGAATGACCTCTGGCTGCTCACCGAAGTCCACCACGAAGGCAAGCAGCCGCAAGTCCTCGAAGAGTCGGTAACCAGCGACACCACTGCACTCAAAGACGATTTCCACCAGGGCTACCGCAACCGCTTCCAGGCCACGCCGTGGGACGTGCCCAACCGCCCGCCCCTGCGCCACCCGAAACCGCGCATCCTCGGCAGCCAGAGCGCCGTGGTCACCGGCCCGAAAGGCGAAGAAATCCACTGCGACGAATACGGCCGCGTCAAAGTCCAGTTCCACTGGGATCGCGAAGGCCAGGCCGACGACAAAACCAGCTGCTGGCTGCGCGTCTCCAGCGCCTGGGCCGGCGCCCAGTACGGCGGCATCGCCATCCCGCGCATCGGCATGGAAGTGCTGGTCACCTTCCTTGAGGGCGACCCCGATCAACCGTTGATCAGCGGCTGCCTGTACCACAAGGAAAACACCGTCCCGTATGAACTGCCGGCGAACAAGACCCGCAGCACCTTCAAAACCCTGAGCTCGATGGGCGGCGGTGGTTACAACGAACTGCGCATCGAAGACAAAAAAGGTCAGGAACAGATCTACCTGCACGCCCAGCGCGACTGGGATGAAAACATCGAGCACGACCAGAAGATCCGCGTCGGCAACGAACGTCACGACACCGTCGAAAAGAACAGCTACACGGAATTCAAGGCCGAAGAACACCACACCGTCTACGCCGATCGCAAAGTCGAAGCGCGGGCGAATGATCATCTCACCGTGGGCGTGAATCAGCACATCAAGATTGGGACTGGGCAGTTCATTGATGCGGGGCAGGAAATTCATCTTGATAGTGGCACCAAAATCGTAATGGAAGCCGGTAGCGAACTGACCCTGATTGGCGGCGGCAGCTTCATCAAGATCGACGCCAGTGGCGTTACACTGAGCGGCCCGGTGATAGACATGAACTCCGGCGGCAGTCCAGTTAGCGGGACGGGAGCTGCAGCGGCACTTCCAGTGCCACCCAAGCCAGCAGATAACGCTCCGGTCGGGCAACTCCTGGGCAATGCACCGCTAAATAAACCCGCCGCGAGAAATACCAGCGAAAAAGGTAAAGAGGCCCTCATCGTCGATGTGTGGGGCGATCCCGAATCAGGCAGCCAATTGCAATTGCTGAGGCCAGAGGACAAGGCATGAGTGAGTTCAAGGACAAATCCATTAACGAAGGAACGCGTAAGAAAGTCGACTACGAGAATGATCAAAAATACCGGCTGGTGCTTAACGTAGAACGTATCGACGGCGGGCACCTGCAGATTCCCATCATGGTGGACGCGAAAACCACTGAGGAACTGGATAGGTTCCAGAAAAATATTGTGCTTGCCGTCACACCTCTCGCTCGCCTGCCCGGCCACGACAAGCTCAATGAAACTCTGCAGGGCGGCGTGCCGCGCGCGGGTCGCGTCTATGTGTTCCAAAACAACAAAGTTTGGCGTGAACTCGTTACCGATGGCAAAGGGCAGTTGGCCGAAGTTGACCTGGCCCACTGGCGAAAAGTGGGGGATCAAAAAGGCAACGCCGATAAACGTGAGCCGGTGGGCGTCAACCAGCAGTTGATCCTGGTACCGATGATTCTCGACGGCCGCTTTTTGGGTCGACAATTCAGCATGGCTTTCAGTGAAGTTTCCTGGACGTGGGAATACATCACCTGGCTGGAAGAAGACCCAAGCCGAATCAGGGCCCGCAGCCAAAATATGGCCTCCGCCTGGGCAGCAACAGCGGGTGACACGACGATCTGGAAGGCAACATCAATTCACCCCGCGACACAGATCACAAAACTGACCAAAGGCCTGCGTTCACGCGACTTCAGCATTGAAGCGGCTATGGAAGATCCTGCGCAGTTCACGCCGGACTTCGCAGCCTTCAAACCCGATGCGCTAATCGTGAAGCTGCAAAAGCGCAAAGAAGAGCTTGCCCAGAAAATCAAACACGCGCCACCGCCGGCTCTACCGACCCTAGAGGCTGGAGAGGATTTGCTAACCCAAAACGGACTGCGTGGTTACCCGCATCTGATTGGGATGATTCTCGACGATCCGTTATACGAAGTGCGCCACGCGACGGCGCAAATTCGCGAATGTGTTGATTATCTGCAGACTCTGAATGCTCTTGTTCCCCATCAGCAACATGGACAATATGCTCAGGTTTTGTACAGCGCGCTCGCAGGGCCATTAGCCGATTTAAAAGACAAGGTCGATTGGCCAAAATTGCAGAGTGTCGTATTCGAAAACGAGCGAAAAAAATGTCGAGAGAAATTGGCAGCACTACTGTCTCGCCTTATTGACGTAACTAACAAAAAATTGCATACAGTCCTTCTCGACTGGTGTTATAGAAATGATGAGGGTCTCTTAGAGCCTTACAGCTTAATGACCGAAATACTTGAGGCGCTCAATCAATTACCGAATCGTTGCGATGCAATGTACACCGGCCAAGGATACAAAGAGATTACTGCGTCCTCAAATCGCATTTGCGAGGCCATATTGAAAGGTGAGCACCCGCTTGGCTCACTGTTATTAGCAAAAAATCAGGAGCAGCTTCCAGAAACGATAAAACGAATTATCAAACTTAGAAAAAAAACCCAAGCGCCCGATCCAGCATTGACCGGGCTAAGTACTTTGATCCTGACATCTACGTTGACCGGGGCAGTGGATCAGCCAAGTGCGGGGAAGGGTTTCATTTATTTTCTCGCGGACTTATTCGATAATTTTGGTGCAAGCGTAGTAGCGCAAATTAGCCGAATATCTCAAGATGCCTCAAAAATCCAGCTTGATCGGATATTCACGCCCGCATTCTCGACACTTTCAGCGCTACTCCCAAAAGTAGCAACTATAAAACTGATGCAACAAGGCCAAGCGCTCGCACAGGATTATGTCGTTATTGGTGTACAAGGCGCTGGTTTGCGCGGCGGACTCACTGAAGTCGAACGCCAGGCATTAACAAGAAAAAGTTATCGCTATGCGACGCTGCATAATCAATCAGGTGAAACTTTAGGTAGCACAAGTCCACGAACAGGTCGTTCGTCACGTCCCAGCTTGCGGAATTTAACTGTAATTGCCATACCAAAAGACCATCCAGACTTGGCAAGCTACAGCACCTTTCGTGTACAAATGAGCTCAACAACGCAAGTTCTGGAAAAAAACAAAGCAATACCAACATTAATGGTAGCGTTTGCAACATATAATATTTGGGCACAGATAAAAGCTTACAAAGACCTTAGCGCCAGCAATGAGGCACTTCGAGGCAGCGCAGGAATAGCCAGCGCAACACTGGATTTATCCGCAGCACTGGGAAGTCACAGCAAGCTACTATTCGGCTCTACGATGGAGCGAAAGTTAACCAAGCCGCGATTTGACATAGCAAAAATCTCTATAAACTGGGCGCGAAACTTAAAAAATCAAACGGGTAGTTCAAAACTACCATTACTCCGCTCGGTAGGTGGTATTGCAACCCTTGGAGGAGCGGTGCTTGGTGGATGGGACAGCTACCGATCCTTCAGTCAAGGCGATACTGATGCAGCCGCAGCGTATGGAGTTGTTGCAGTTGGCAGTGGCTTGTGGGGCGCTTATGGATTAGGCCTGGTTGTAAATCCATACATCTTGCTTGCTGGCGTAGTAATGACTATCGGCGGCACAATTGCTGCGAATATATTCACTGACAGTGACACTGAAATTATCGTAAAAAAAGGCCCTTTTGGCGTTCAATTTGCCGAGGCGGGAATGTTAGACAGCCTCATTGGCAAGCGTGATATCTTTACACATTTAAAAGACCAGAAAATAGCTTACCAGCAACTTCTTGGCATCATCGGGAGACCCCAAATCTTTGTTGAGCGTTTATCTGAATGGCGCAAGAAGGCGCCTATCGCTCACCGAATCGCATTACAAAGCGCAGATAACAATCGGTCAAAAAAGCCTGACTCAGCACTGGAATGCGTGCTTCCTGAAAAGCAATTACTGAATGACAATGATTGGGCTGTAGTTTTGAGCTCACCTCTATTGTCAATGTTTGAAAATGATAAAAAGTTCCGATTAATCGCACAGGAATTCCAAAGCAAACTAGAGAGGTCTGGATTATTAGCTGTCAAACGGTATAACCGTGTACCGGCGGTAAATCCAAAGATCTCTGCCTTACCACTCGATGCGACCAGCGTACTGTACATTCTGTCACCTAGCCTTCCCGTTGCGCACCTCACTCCACTGCAACGCTACAGCTTCGAAATGACTGAGGGGCTTAAAATCAGCGCGCAATTTGAACTCAGCGTTAACGAAACAGAAGATATTTTAGTGCTGCCTCAACCTAGTCCAAAAAAATGGAAAGCATTTACTACTAAAGATCGCCAAACACCTCCGGATAACATTCCTCCCGAGGATGCACCCGCTTATTGGCAGATTGAAATAATCGAGTCTAAAGTATGATTACTGAACTAGATAAAATCTATGCGAATGGAGCATACCGAAGCAACAGCAAAAAACCTTTGCCTCCACCTCGCAGCACGGAAGATGCAAACCGGACCGGGATATTTAACACTCATTTGGCGTTTGGCAATTACGCCAACTTAGAGCCGGAGGTAGAAGTCAGTTCTCAACTTGAAACTATCAGACTCTTGGTCAGGGATAAAAAAAGCGATCACGACGAAGAAACCTATTGCAGCAATAAACGCTGGAAATTTCAAAACTCCAGCAAAGTCTCCCATTTTTTTTTCGTACTTAAGCTCGTTTGCTATTCGTTCATCTGGGCACCGTGGGTTCTAGGGGTCTTTGGTTCTATAGGAGCAGAGCTAGGATATGGCAACCCTGGCACTGCAGGAGGTGCGTTCATTGGTATTTCCACCGCCATTTTGATGCTCACCTCTCTCGTGTTATTCATGAAGGGAAATAAATTTGCTCACTACATGCAAATCCTGGGATTTGTAGCCGGTGCAATGACTACCTATTGGATACAAGGCTCATTATTCAGTGCAAACTCAATGTGTATCGCCCTATGGGCAGGCGCCTTTCTATATTTCGTAGCCTCTCTCGGCACCGACGCACTATTGTGGACTCATAGTAAAATCAGCACGCATGATGGCAGCGAATTCAATCGAACTGATGGCATGCTCAGATTCAAAAGGCGCTTCCGTCAGCTATTCGTTGCACCGTTTGAAGAGTTTGACCCAGTGCTTCAACTGCTTCCTAATGGCTTTGGCTCCCATGACTATGCTCTGTGGTTGCATCACCGTTATACGGATAACAAAATTTGCTTGGCGACCAAGGTTCACTCGCTGGGATTGGATCAGTCGAACGCACTCGCGTTTTGGGATTGTCTGCAGCGTTACATGGATGTCACACAGCCGTTGCCTGACCTGCCTGCGCTTGAGCAAAGTCGCCATCTTGATCCCGTGACTGCGGCCCACGATGTAAAAACAGGCCGCAACCCACGTCGATGGAGAGATCAGTCAGAAAAAGGATGGGCCACAGGCGGCCTGAAAACTCTGTCCAGGCAACTGCAAGAGTATCCATGGCAAAAGGAGGCTTGCATCGTCAAAGCGCGTATCGATCCATCGTTGACGATTGAGGCGTATTACCGCTCTCAAGAAGCGAAAGGCATAGTTGCTACTCCGAAGGCCGATGATTTTGATGACGTTCATCGGCCCGGATGATGTAGCGCTTCAGTTCGACTGTCGCACCTGCTTCTCCAACTCCACCTTCAACCCCGGCTCCAGGTTCAATTGCCGCGCCAGTTCATCCAGGTAGCTCTTCTCCATAAAGTTTTCCTCATCCACCAACATCACGCTGGCGATGTACATCTCAGCCGCCATCTCCGGCGTACTCGCAGCGCGAGCAACGTCTGTGGGATCAAGGGGTTTGTTGAGTTCGGCGTGGAGCCAGTGTTGCAGTTCCTGGTCGTTGTCGAGTTTGGTGAATTCGCCTTCGATCAGTTCGCGTTCGCGGTCATCTATGTGGCCGTCGGCCTTCGCGGCAGCGACCAGCGCCTTGAGGATGGCCTGGCTGTGTTGTTCGGCCTGCGCCGGTGGCAGACGATCAAGGGTCTGCGGTTCACTTTGTGGGGCGGTGCCTTTCTGCGCGTTGTAGTTGCCATAAGCCTTGTAAGCCAGCACGCCGAGCGCCGCGAGGCCACCGTAGATCGCGACCTTGCCGCCAACCTTGCGCACCTTCTTGTTACCGAGCAGCAGGCCCATCGCGCCAGCCGCCAACGCACCACCGCCCGCACCTGACAGCAGACTGCCGAGTCCACCGGAGCCAGAAGCGCCGCCAAGCAAACCGCCCAAGCCACCGCCAGCCGGTTTGTTCTGAGTGCCACCGGCCTTGTTCTGCAACAGATCCTGGCCGGACTTGAGCAGTTGATCGAGCAATCCACGGGTGTTCATGTTCCGCCTCCAAAACAGGGGTTATCCGGATCTATAAGGCCTCCAGCCTAGTTCGAAAGTGCCCCTGCCCTGCTTGCGAGTGTGCTTCCAGATGTTGCTCAGTACGGCCAAGCCGTTCGCGAAAATAGATATACACTCAGGCCAATCGATAAAAACCGCCCACTGGGTAGCCCTTCTCATGATGACCCTGCGTCAGATTCGTCACTTCATCGCCGTGGCCGAAACCGGTTCGATCTCCGCCGCCGCACAAACCGCGTTCATTTCCCAATCGACCCTGACCCTGGCGATCCAGCAACTGGAAGAAGAAATCGGTGTCAGTCTGTTCAGCCGCCATGCCAAGGGCATGACCCTTACGCACCAGGGTCACCAATTCCTACGCCAGGCGCACCTGATTCTGGCGACTGTGGACAACGCCAAACGCAGCCTGCAACAGAGCACCGATCAGGTCGCCGGCCAGTTGATCGTCGGCGTGACCAGTCTGGTCGCCGGTTATTACCTGGCAGATTTGCTCACCCGTTTTCAACGCGCCTATCCCAACGTCGAAATCCGCGTGATGGAAGACGAGCGCCCTTACATTGAGCATTTGCTGGTCAGCGGCGAAATCGATGTCGGCGTGCTGATCCTCTCCAACCTCGAAGACCGCCACGCCTTGCAGACCGAGGTGCTAACCCATTCGCCGCACCGTTTGTGGCTGCCAGCGCAGCACCCATTGCTGGAACACGACAGCATCAACCTCGCCGATGTCGCCCGCGAGCCGTTGATTCAACTCAACGTCGATGAAATGGATCGCAACGCCCAGCGTTTCTGGCGCGGTTCCGGGCTGCAACCGAAGATCACTCTGAGAACCGCGTCCACCGAGGCCGTGCGGAGTCTGGTCGCCGCCGGTTTGGGCGTGTCGATTCAGCCGGACATGACCTATCGCCCGTGGTCACTGGAGGGCGACATCATCGAAGCACGGCCCATCGCCGACCTCAACCAGACCTTGGACGTCGGTCTGGCCTGGCGCCGTGGCACCGCGCGTCCGGCGCTGGTCGATCCATTTCTCACCGTCGCCCGCGAGCAACCCCACGGCGGACGCAAGCCATCTATTTAATCGAATGCTGCCTTCAGTATTTAGAATTTGTCGACCTCGGAGCCGCGCACTAGTCTTGCTGCATCTATAAGACGGTCGGCTCCCGATATCAGGGAGCAACAATGGCCACACAAGAAAAGAGATCGCGGAAAATGGCTGGCGCGCAGACCCCGATGTGTACCGCGTTGTTGATCGATGGCGAATTGGTCGCTGGGGAAGGTTTTGTCGAGCCGATTCTCAATCCGGCCACCGGCGAAATCCTCACGCACATCGCCGAGGCCAGCACCGAGCAAGTCGAAGCCGCCATCCTCGCCGCCCACCGCGCCTTTGCCGAGTGGTCGCGCACCACGCCGCAGCAACGTTCGAACCTGTTGCTCGAGATCGCCAACGCCGTGGAAAAACACGCCGACCACCTCGCCCGCCTCGAATCGCTGAACTGCGGCAAGCCGTTGCACCTGGCGCGTCAGGACGATTTGACCGCGACCGTCGATGTGTTCCGCTTCTTCGCCGGCGCCGTGCGTTGCCAGACCGGTCAGCTCAGCGGCGAATACCTGCCGGGCTACACCAGCATGGTGCGCCGCGATCCGATTGGCGTGGTCGCCTCGATTGCGCCGTGGAATTACCCGATCATGATGGCCGCGTGGAAAATCGCCCCGGCCCTCGCCGCCGGCAACACGCTGGTGTTCAAACCGTCCGAACACACGCCGCTGTCGATCCTCGCTCTGGCGCCAGCGCTGGCTGAAATCCTCCCGCGCGGGGTGATCAACATCATCTGCGGTGGCGGCGAAGGCGTCGGCAGCCACTTGGTCGGCCACGCCAAAGTGCGCATGGTTTCGCTGACCGGCGATATCGTCACCGGCCAGAAAATCCTCCAGGCCGCCGCGAAAACCCTGAAACGCACGCACCTCGAACTCGGCGGCAAAGCCCCGGTGATCGTCTGCAACGACGCCGACATTCAAGCCGTAGTCGAAGGCGTGCGCACCTACGGTTATTACAATGCCGGGCAGGACTGCACCGCCGCGTGCCGGATCTACGCGCAGGCCGGGATTCACGACAAATTGGTTGCCGAACTCGGCGCCGCCGTCAGCAGCCTGCGCTTCGCCGGCAAACGTGATGCCGACAACGAGATCGGCCCGCTGATCAGCACCCGCCAGCGTGACCGCGTCGCCAGTTTCGTCGAGCGCGCCCTCGGTCAACCGCACATCGAACGCGTGACCGGTGCGGCGGTGCATTCCGGCGCCGGTTTCTACTATCAACCGACCTTGCTCGCCGGTTGCAAACAGAGCGACGAAATCGTCCAGCGCGAAGTGTTCGGCCCGGTGGTCACCGTGACCCGTTTCGACGAACTCGCGCAGGCCGTCGACTGGGCCAATGATTCGGAATACGGCCTCGCCTCGTCGGTGTGGACGCAAAATCTGGACAAAGCGATGCAAGTCGCCGCGCGCTTGCAGTACGGCTGCACGTGGATCAACAGCCATTTCATGCTGGTCAGCGAAATGCCCCACGGCGGGCTGAAACGCTCCGGCTACGGCAAAGACTTATCCAGTGATTCGCTGCAGGACTACAGCGTGGTGCGGCACATCATGGCCCGCCACGGCCAGCATCTCTGACTACGCTAATAACAAGCCGCCAACGGCATGCTTCACCGCGTTCACAACTGCCCCGACCATAATTTAAAGAAGAGGGTTCAACCATGTTCGTGCACAAGACCGCACTGCTCAGTGCAATCACCACGGCCTTGCTGGCCAGCGCCAGCCTGCAAGCCGCCGAGCCGTTGAAGGCTGTTGGCGCTGGCGAAGGTCAGCTGGATATCGTTGCGTGGCCGGGTTACATCGAACGTGGCGAGAGCGACAAAGCCTACGACTGGGTGACCGGTTTCGAAAAAGAAACCGGCTGCAAGGTCAATGTGAAGACCGCTGCGACCTCGGACGAAATGGTCAGCCTGATGGCCAAGGGCGGTTACGACCTGGTCACCGCGTCGGGCGATGCGTCGTTGCGGCTGATCGTCGGCAAGCGTGTGCAGCCTATCAACACCGCGTTGATCCCGAACTGGAACACCCTCGACCCGCGCCTGAAAGACGCGCCGTGGTACGTGGTCAACAAGCAGACTTACGGCACCCCGTACCAGTGGGGCCCGAACGTGCTGATGTACAACACCAACGTGTTCAAGACTGCGCCGACCAGTTGGAACGTGGTGTTCGCCGCGCAGGATCTGCCGGATGGCAAGCCGAACAAGGGCCGCGTGCAGGCCTATGACGGCCCGATTTACATCGCCGACGCGGCGCTGTATCTGAAATCGACTAAACCAGAACTCGGCATCAAGGATCCGTACCAACTCACCGAAGATCAGTACAAAGCCGTACTCGACCTGCTGCGCGCGCAGCAGCCGCTGATCCACCGCTACTGGCACGACACCACGGTGCAGATGAGCGACTTCAAAAACGAAGGCGTGGTGGCGTCGAGCGCCTGGCCGTATCAGGTCAATGGCCTGATGAACGAGAAGCAGCCGATCGCGTCGACCATTCCGAAAGAAGGCGCAACGGGTTGGGCTGATACCACCATGTTGCACGCCGAGGCCAAGCACCCGAACTGCGCGTACAAGTGGATGGACTGGTCGCTGAAACCGAAAGTCCAGGGTGATGTGGCGGCGTGGTTTGGTTCGTTGCCGGCGGTGCCGGCGGCGTGCAAGGAGAGCGAATTGCTTGGCGCTGAAGGTTGCAAGACCAACGGTTTCGACCAGTTCGACAAGATCGCCTTCTGGAAAACCCCGCAGGCTGAAGGTGGCAAGTTCGTGCCGTATAGCCGCTGGACCCAGGATTACATCGCGATCATGGGCGGCCGCTAAGCCCGGGAGCGACTCGATCGAGCTCCCTTTCCCCCTCGCCCCTCTGGGGGAGAGGGCTGGGGTGAGGGGGTAGCTTTTGACCTTGCCTTTGACTTCAGAGCAACGGCCAATAAAGCCACCCTCCACCCCCCGCCCTCTCCCGGAGGGAGAGGGAGCTAAAAGCAGATCGCATTCACCGTTAGATGTCGATCGTTCCCACGCTCTGCGTGGGAATGCATCACCGGACGCTCCGCGTCCATTCGCACGAAGTGACGCAGAGCGTCACAGGCTGCATTCCCACGCAGAGCGTGGGAACGATCATTCGGAAGAAGTCCAGGCTGGGCCGCTGCGACGGCCCTCGCCTTTTTGGAGCACCGCACCATGACGCTTGCAGTCCAGTTCACCAACGTTTCCCGGCAGTTCGGCGACGTAAAAGCCGTTGACCGGGTCTCCATCGATATCGAGGACGGCGAGTTCTTTTCCATGCTCGGCCCTTCCGGCTCGGGCAAAACCACGTGCCTGCGCCTGATCGCCGGGTTCGAACAACCGAGCGCCGGCTCGATCCGCATCCACGGCGCCGAAGCGGCCGGATTGCCGCCGTATCAGCGTGACGTCAACACGGTGTTTCAGGATTACGCGCTGTTCCCGCACATGAACGTCCTCGACAACGTCGCCTACGGCTTGAAGGTCAAAGGCGTCGGCAAGACCGAACGGCACAAACGCGCCGAAGAAGCCTTGGACATGGTCGCCCTCGGCGGTTATGGCGCGCGCAAACCGGTGCAATTGTCCGGCGGTCAGCGCCAGCGTGTGGCCCTCGCCCGCGCCTTGGTCAATCGTCCGCGCGTGCTGTTGCTTGATGAGCCTTTGGGCGCGCTCGACCTAAAACTTCGCGAACAAATGCAGAGCGAACTGAAGAAGCTGCAACGCCAGCTCGGCATCACTTTCATCTTCGTCACCCACGATCAAACCGAAGCGCTGTCGATGTCCGATCGCGTCGCCGTGTTCAACAAGGGCCGCATCGAACAGGTCGACACGCCGCGCAATCTGTACATGAAACCGACCACCACGTTTGTCGCCGAATTCGTCGGCACCTCGAACGTGATTCGTGGCGATCTGGCGCGTGAAATCAGCGGCCATCCGCAGCCGTTTTCAATCCGCCCGGAACATGTGCGTTTCGCCGAAGGCCCACTGGCCAGCCACGAGATCGAAGTCAGCGGCGTGCTCCATGACATCCAGTATCAGGGCAGCGCCACGCGCTATGAATTGAAGTTGGAAAACGGCCAGACCCTGAGCATCAGCCACGCCAACAATCAGTGGATCGACAGCAGCGCACAGCATCAGACCGGCCAGCGCCTGAGCGCGCGTTGGGCGCGGGAAGCGATGATTCCGTTGCACGACACCGTGGCGAGCGGGGTGTGACATGAGCACGCTCGCGATGACTGCATCGCCGCCGTTGCGCAGGTTTTCCAACCTGCTCTATCGCAAGCCCAACCTGTACTTATCGATGCTGCTGGTGCCGCCACTGCTGTGGTTCGGCGCGATTTATCTCGGCTCGCTGCTGGTGCTGTTGTGGCAGGGTTTCTACACCTTCGACGACTTCACCATGGCGGTCACGCCGGACCTGACCCTGGCCAATTTCGCCGCGCTGTTTCAGCCGTCGAACTTCGACATCATCCTGCGCACGCTGAGCATGGCCGTCGTCGTGTCGATCGCCAGCGCCATCGTCGCCTTCCCGATTGCCTACTACATGGCGCGCTACACCACCGGCAAAACCAAGGCGTTTTTCTACATCGCGGTGATGATGCCGATGTGGGCGAGTTACATCGTCAAGGCCTATGCGTGGACGTTGCTGCTGGCCAAGGGCGGCGTGGCGCAGTGGTTCGTGCAGCACTTGGGGATGGAGCCGGTTTTGCAGTTTATTTTGGGGATTCCCGGCGTCGGCGGCAGCACCTTGTCGACCTCGCATCTCGGGCGATTCATGGTGTTCGTTTATATCTGGCTGCCGTTCATGATCCTGCCGATTCAGGCTTCGCTGGAGCGTCTGCCGCCGTCGCTGTTGCAGGCCTCTGCTGACCTTGGTGCAAAGCCGCGTCAGACCTTTATGCAGGTGATTTTGCCGCTGTCGATTCCGGGCATTGCCGCGGGTTCGATCTTCACGTTTTCGCTGACCCTGGGCGACTTCATCGTGCCGCAACTGGTCGGGCCGCCGGGCTACTTCGTCGGCAGCATGGTGTACGCGCAGCAAGGTGCGATCGGCAATATGCCGATGGCGGCGGCGTTCACCTTGGTGCCGATTGTGTTGATCGCGGTTTACCTGTCCATCGTCAAACGTCTGGGGGCCTTCGATGCGCTCTAATTCAGAAAAGCAGGGGGAGAAAGCTTCTTTAGGTTTGCGCATCGCAGCCTGGGGCGGGTTGGTGTTTCTGCACTTCCCGATACTGATCATCTTCCTCTATGCCTTCAACACCGAAGAAGCCGCGTTCAGTTTTCCACCGAAAGGCTTCACGTTGCACTGGTTCAGTGTGGCGTTTTCGCGGCCGGATGTTCTGGAGTCGATCAAGCTTTCACTGCAGATCGCAGCCATCGCCACGCTGATTGCGATGGTGCTCGGCACGCTGGCTTCGGCAGCGCTGTACCGCCGTGACTTCTTCGGCAAACAGGGCATTTCGCTGATGCTGATTTTGCCGATTGCGTTACCGGGGATCATCACCGGGATCGCCCTGCTGGCGACGTTCAAGACGCTGGGGATCGAGCCGGGGATGTTCACCATCATCGTCGGCCACGCGACCTTCTGCGTGGTGATTGTTTACAACAATGTTATCGCCCGCCTACGCCGTACTTCGCACAGTTTGGTCGAGGCCTCGATGGACCTCGGCGCCGATGGCTGGCAGACCTTCCGCTACATCATCTTGCCGAACCTCGGCTCGGCGTTGCTGGCCGGCGGCATGTTGGCGTTTGCGCTGTCGTTCGACGAAATCATCGTCACCACGTTTACCGCCGGGCATGAGCGCACGTTGCCGTTGTGGCTGCTCAATCAGTTGAGCCGGCCACGGGACGTGCCGGTGACCAACGTCGTCGCGATGCTGGTGATGATGGTGACGATGCTGCCGATCCTCGGCGCGTATTACCTGACGCGCGGCGGCGAAAGCGTTGCCGGAAGCGGTGGCAAATAAATATCTAACAAACACCAAAAATCCCCGTGGGAGCGAGCCTGCTCGCGAAGAGGCCGTCACATCCGACATTGATGTCGACTGACACATCGCTTTCGCGAGCAAGCTCGCTCCCACAGGGTTCTCGATTCGGCCAGAACAATAAAAGTGTTAGTGAGGACAACAGACATGCAAACCAAACTCTTGATCAACGGCCAACTGGTCAACGGCGAAGGCCCGGCGCAACCGGTGCTCAACCCTTCGCTCGGCGAAGTCCTGGTAGAAATCAACGAAGCCACTGAAGCCCAGGTCGATGCCGCCGTGCGCGCCGCCGACAACGCTTTCGCCGAGTGGTCGCAAACCGCGCCGAAAGACCGCTCACTGCTGCTGCTCAAACTCGCCGACGCCATCGAAGCCCACGGCGCAGAGCTGGCCAAACTCGAATCCGACAACTGCGGCAAACCCTACAGCGCCGCGCTCAACGACGAGATTCCGGCAATTGCCGACGTGTTCCGTTTCTTTGCCGGCGCCAGCCGTTGCATGAGCGGTTCGGCCGGGGGCGAATACCTGCCCGGCCACACCTCAATGATCCGTCGCGACCCGGTCGGCGTCATCGCCTCCATCGCGCCGTGGAACTACCCGTTGATGATGGTCGCCTGGAAAATCGCCCCGGCGCTGGCCGCCGGTAATACCGTGGTGCTCAAGCCGTCGGAACAAACCCCGCTGACCGCGTTGCGTCTGGCCGAACTGGCGTCGGAAATCTTCCCGGCGGGTGTACTCAATCTGGTATTTGGTCGCGGTCCTACCGTCGGCAGTCCGTTGGTCACGCACCCGAAAGTGCGCATGGTTTCGCTGACCGGCTCCATCGCCACGGGCGCCAACATCATTTCCAGCACTGCCGACAGCGTTAAACGCATGCACATGGAACTGGGCGGCAAGGCACCCGTAATCATTTTCGATGACGCCGATATCGATGCGGCGGTGGAAGGCATTCGTACCTTTGGTTTCTACAACGCCGGGCAGGATTGCACGGCGGCGTGCCGGATCTATGCGCAGCAAGGTATCTACGACAAATTTGTCGAGAAGCTCGGTGCGGCGGTCAGCAGCATCAAGTACGGCTTGCAGGATGATCCGTCGACCGAGCTGGGGCCGCTGATCACTGCACAACATCGCGACCGTGTGGCCGGATTCGTCGAGCGTGCTGTGGCGCAGTCGCACATTCGTTTGATCACTGGCGGCAAGGCTGTCGAGGGCAATGGTTTCTTCTTTGAACCAACCGTTCTGGCCGATGCGCAGCAGGACGACGAAATCGTTCGTCGCGAAGTGTTTGGGCCGGTGGTTTCGGTGACCCAGTTCACCGATGAAGCTCAGGCGCTGGAGTGGGCTAACGATTCGGACTACGGCCTCGCCTCCTCCGTGTGGACCGCCGATGTAGGACGCGCGCATCGCATGTCGGCGCGTTTGCAGTACGGCTGCACGTGGGTGAATACGCACTTCATGCTCGTCAGCGAAATGCCCCATGGCGGTCAGAAATTGTCCGGTTACGGCAAGGACATGTCCATGTACGGGCTGGAGGACTACACCACGGTTCGGCATGTGATGTTCAAGCATTAAAAAAAGCATCGTCGGATCGCCGCCCGGAGCCGGCTCACTCCTACATGGAATTGCATTTCAACCTGTAGGAGTGAGCCTGCTCGCGATGGCGTCAACTCCGGCTTCAAGGCAGAAACCGGCACTACGCACCACCAGGATCCCAAAACAATAACTACCGACCCGGGCGGCGCCTGCATGGCCCCGCCACGGCCTCGGCCATCCGAAATCTGCCGATTTCACGGAGCAAACACACATGAGTTCCTCACCCGATCTCGCCACAGCCGTTGCCGACAGCGATGCCGAACAACTACGCAAACTGGGCTACACCTCGAACTTCAACCGCAGCATGAGCCTGTGGGAAAACTTCGCTCTGGGCTTCACTTATCTGTCACCGGTCGTAGGGGTTTATACCCTCTTCGGCCTGTGCCTCGCCGCCGGCGGCCCACCGATGTTCTGGGCTTACTTGCTGGTCGGTTGCGGCCAGCTGCTGGTGTGCCTGATCTTCGGCGAAGTGGTTTCGCAGTTCCCGATTTCCGGCGGCGTTTACCCTTGGGCACGCCGCTTGGTCGGTAAAAAATGGGCATGGATGGTCGGCTGGATCTACTCCATCGCCCTCTGCGTCACCATCGCTGCGGTCGCCGTCGGTGCTGGCCCGTATCTGGCCGCCATGCTCGGTTTTGAGCCGAGCAACAACACCAACATCGTCATCGCGCTGGTGCTGACCCTGTTCGCCACACTGGTCAACCTCAGCGGCACCAAAGTGCTGGCGCGCATCGCCATGTTCGGTTTTCTCTGCGAACTGGTGGGCGCGGTGATCGTCGGCGTTTATTTGCTGGTGTTCGAACGCCATCAACCGCTCAGCGTGCTGTTCAACACCTTCGACATCAGCGTCGACGGCTCGTACCTGCCGGCCTTCCTCACTGCTTCGCTGGCGGGGATGTTCCTTTACTACGGCTTCGAGGCCTGCGGCGACGTTGCCGAAGAAACCCCGAACCCGAGCGCAAAAATCCCGGTGGCCATGCGCATGACCATCTACATCGGCGGCATCGCGGCGATGTTCGCCTGCCTGGCACTGATCCTCGCCGTACCGGACATGCAAGCGGTGATTAACGGCACCGACAAAGACCCGGTCACCACCATCCTCAACAACGCCTTCGGCCCGGTCGGTTCGAAAGTGGTGATGGGCGTGGTGATGATTTCCTTCATCTCCTGCGTCATCAGCCTACAAGCAGCGGCGAGCCGTCTGCTGTACTCCTACGCTCGCGACGAAATGGTCATCGGCAGCCGACTGCTGAAAAAGATTTCTCCTACCACCCAAGTACCGGTTGCCGCACTGTTCGTGTCCGGCGTCCTGCCGGCCCTGATCATCGCCCTCGGCTTCTTCCTGCAAGACGCCGTCGCAACCATCGTCAGCTTCGCCGCCATCGGCATCTACCTCGCGTTCCAGATGATCGTGCTGGCCGCGCTGTACGCCCGCAGCAAAGGCTGGAAACCAAGCGGCAAATTCACCCTCGGCGCCTGGGGCTGGCCGGTGAACATCGGCGCGCTGGTGTATGGCGTTGGCGCAATCATCAACATGGCTTGGCCACGTACGCCGGATGCAGCGTGGTATGTGAACTATGCGATGGTGTTGAGCACGGCGATCGTGATTGGCTTGGGCTTGGTTTACATGTGGATTGGCAAGCCGTATGACCATGGCAAGGCGCCGGCTGGGGATGCTTGGAAGGTGAGTCGCTAAGAAGAATCACCCCGGAATCGAGATTTGATTCCGGGGTCTCCTCGAAGCACTGTCATCAATTCATCAGTACGCCATTTGATATCGGCTTTACCTCTAACAGCTTCGAAGCGATCCAGATCGATCACCTTTCTCTTTTTACCCTTCGCTTCATCTTTGCTCACAGAATTGCTTCTCCCTTTTCCCGATTGCTAACTCATAAAGGAAAATCTTCGGTGCAGGGATGGTTTAGCAGCGGAATCTAAAAAAACAGGCATTTCCTACAGACACAGCCTGCCTGAAAAAGCCCCATTTCCTACGATGTGTGGCGAAAGGGTAGACTTGTCGCCGCAAGCGCCTGACCGATAGGCTTTATCCCGTCGCTGTTCATTCAGCGACCCGGGGTCGAAGCCGGAAACTGTCAACGCGGTGCTTGCATGCCCTCCATTGAATTGTGGCTGTTTCGCAGCTTCAGTTTTGCTTTATGGCGGGCCGTGTGGCGCGGGCCTTCCGGCTTTGCCGCGTTTGACGGGAAGTATCCCGACTTCGAACGCCACGCGGTTCGCCACCCAACTTGTCGAAGAGTTGATGGCGACTTTCCTACTCAAACCGGAAGTCACTACATGTCTGCGCAAATCCAAAATTCATCGTCGACCCACTTCACCCCCACCATCTTCACCCGCCACAACCGCTTCCTCCACGCCTTCATGCAAGATCACGAAGCTTGGTTCTGTGTTCAGGATCTCGGTCGCTTGATGGGCTATCCGCTAAACGAACGTCTCACCCTGAAACTCGATCCCGACCAGCGTCGCCATGTGCTTCTGCGCAGGGACGGCGAAATCGTCGATTGCGCGATGGTCAGCGAATCCGGCCTGTTCGCGCTGCTCGTCCATCACTTCGTTCCGGAAAACCGTCACCTGCGCCATTGGCTGAGCCATGAAGTCATCCCGATGCTGCGCGAAACCCAATCAAGCCCTGTGGAAAACCACCCGAGCTTGAGTTCAATGCATTGGGCAGGCGTCACCGTGCCGTTGCTGCACTGGCAACAGCAGGCGTGGGTCAAATGGCGGGATGTGCCGGAGTTGATGCACGGCCAGCGGCCGTATCCGGTTCAGGGGACTTGTAACTAAATCCTCGTCAAAACCGGTATATCTCTGGCGTCGATTCTGACGTCAGAGTGTTGCGCCAAGCATTTCGCAACACATCTCGACGCTTCGTTCCATTATGGCCCGCTACAGTTTTCTTGGACTGTCGCACGCTCACCGGTTGACGAAGCTCTGGCAGCAGCCTAGGGTGTTTACGTCGTTTACAACGTATACATAGGAATTCTGACATGGCCTCGCCAGTTCTATCTTTCCGCGTCGAAGAATTGTTGGCACAGCAGCTGGATGAACTGGCTGCGGCAACGGACAGAGACCGTCAATACCATCTCAAGCGTGCACTGGTTCGATACGTAGAAGCCGAGTCATGGCATCTACAAGCTATCAGCGAAGGTATCGCAGATGCCGATGCTGGAAATCTCACCGATCTGGATGCCGTGAAGGCTAAGTGGGCAAAACGTGCCGAACGTAGTACTGACTAAAAGGGCTGAAAATGATCTCGATGTCATCCATGAGCACTACCAAGGCCTTTTAGGTTCAGAGGGCTCCTTAGAAATCATCGATTCGATTCTTAAAACATTTCATCAACTTGAACAATTTCCGGGATCAGGGCGGCCGTCGGTCGCCCCCGATATTCGAGAGTTGGTGATGACTCGCTATCCATTCATTGCTCCCTACCGATTGATGCACGGACGCATTCAAATACTTCGTGTTCTGCACCAGCGGGCAGAACGATCGCGGGATTGGTGAACCAGCCGTAAAGGACGGCTGGTTACTTCACACCTCACTCAAAACCGCGAAACACTCCGCATCGCATCCACCAGATACCGCATCGCAATCCGGTCATTCTCCGAAAGCTCTCGATAACGCTCCACCAACTTCACTTCGTCAGAGCTGAGCCGACGCCTTTTGCGGCCGCTGCCCAGGCACGGAAAGATGCCCAGCATGTCGGTGATACCTTGTATTTTTGCCATGGACGATGTCCTTCAATACTTCAAAGAATTGCTAAAACGCCACATCGCCCTGCCCCTTACAGCAGCGCCGTGTGCCCTACCGGTCAGATGGGTCGCACCGGTCATACCCATAGAATAGAAATTAAATCGGCGCTGAAAAGCGGTTTTTAGAGTAATTAGTCGAAAAAAGCAGATATGCCGTGTAAATCAGAACGCGCTGTCAGATTTTTAACCGACATGTCTTGTTTCATTGACACACTGGCGCGGTGAATCAACGAATTTTGCATTGCGAGCGAACCGTTTAAGCTAGCCGGCATCTGTTTATAGTCCGTTGCGTTTGGCCGAAGGCTTGTCCGAACCGTTATTTCTGATCCAGCACGTGCCAGGAAAGGCGCGGGATTGCACACGACAGGTTGTATTTATGCACCGCAGGAATTTGCTCAAAGCGTCCATGGCCATTGCGGCTTACACCGGTCTTTCGGCCACTGGCCTGCTGGCCACCCGAGCGTGGGCGGCCAATGGTGGCGCCGCCGATGGCGAGGCGCAGGCGTTTGACTTCGAAGCGCTGAAGCGCCAGGCCAAGCAACTGGCTGGCAGTGCCTATCAGGACACCAAGCAGGTGCTGCCGCCGACGCTGGCGACCATGACCCCGCAAAACTTCAACGCGATCCGCTATGACGGCGAGCATTCGCTGTGGAAGGAGAACAAGGGTCAGCTGGACGTGCAGTTCTTCCACGTCGGTATGGGGTTCCGCCAGCCGGTGCGCATGTACAGCGTCGACCCCAAGACCCGCACAGCCCGCGAAGTGCATTTCCGCCCGGCGCTGTTCAACTATGAAAACACCTCGGTCGACACTCAGCAGCTCAAAGGCGATCTGGGTTTTGCCGGATTCAAGCTGTTCAAGGCGCCGGAACTCGATCGCCATGACGTGGTGTCGTTCCTCGGCGCCAGTTATTTCCGCGCAGTGGATGCGACTGGCCAATATGGCCTCTCCGCGCGCGGTCTGGCGATCGACACTTATGCGAAGAAACGCGAAGAGTTCCCTGACTTCACCAAGTTCTGGTTCGAGACACCGGACAAGAACGCCACGCGTTTTGTGGTCTACGCCCTGCTCGACTCGCCGAGTGCGACCGGCGCCTATCGCTTTGATATCGATTGCCAGGCCGAGCGCGTGGTGATGGAGATCGACGCGCACATCAATGCACGCACCGCCATCGAGCAACTGGGCATCTCGCCGATGACCAGCATGTTCAGCTGCGGCAACCACGAACGGCGCATGTGCGACACCATTCACCCGCAAATCCACGACTCGGATCGCCTGGCCATGTGGCGCGGCAACGGCGAGTGGATCTGCCGGCCGCTGAACAACCCGGCGACGCTGCAGTTCAACGCCTTTGCCGACACCGATCCGAAAGGTTTTGGTCTGGTGCAGACCGACCACGAATTCGCCAACTATCAGGACACCGTCGACTGGTACAGCAAGCGTCCGAGCCTGTGGGTAGAACCGACCACCGCGTGGGGCGAAGGCTCTATCGATCTGCTGGAAATTCCTACCACCGGGGAAACCCTCGACAACATCGTGGCGTTCTGGACACCGAAAAAACCGGTGGCTGCCGGGGATTCGTTGAATTATGGCTACAAGCTTTACTGGAGCGCGCTGCCGCCGGTGAGTACGCCGCTGGCGCGAGTGCAGGCAACCCGTTCCGGCATGGGCGGTTTCGTTGAAGGCTGGGCACCGGGCGAGCATTATCCGCCGGTCTGGGCGCGTCGTTTTGCCGTGGACTTCACCGGGGGCGGTCTGGATCGACTGCCGCAAGGTACCGGGATCGAGCCGGTGGTGACGTGCTCGAACGGTAAAGTGCAGGACTTCAGCGTGCTGGTGCTGGATGACATCAAGGGTTACCGCATCCTGTTTGACTGGTACCCGACCAATGACAGTGTGGAGCCGGTGGAGCTGCGTTTGTTCATTCGCACCAATGACCGCACGTTGAGCGAGACCTGGTTGTATCAGTACTTCCCGCCGGCGCCGGATAAGCGTAAGTACCCTTGATGATTCTTTAGCGTCTGATTGGGCCTCATCGCGAGCAGGCTCACTCCTACATTTAATCTGCGTCGAACACACATTCTGTGTACGGCAGAATCCCTGTAGGAGTGAGCCTGCTCGCGATAGCATCCGCCCAGTCAACACAAAACCACTCACCAGAAAAAAAGCCCCGGCCATCACTGACCGGGGCTTTTTGCTTTATTGCGACTGACTCAATCGCGCAAATCAGACTCATGAATCGGCTGATCCCGATGAGTCGCACGCTGATACTGCGCCGGCCACACCGCTTTGCGCCCACCGAGATCATCGTCGGCATGCAACGGCCAGTACGGATCACGCAGCAGTTCCCGTGCGAGGAAGATGATATCAGCCTGACAGGTGCGCAGAATGTGCTCGGCCTGCGCCGGCTCGGTAATCATTCCCACGGTGCCGGTGGCGATGCCTGACTCCTTGCGCACACGTTCGGCGAAGCGTGTCTGATAACCCGGCCCAACCGGAATTTCCGCGTTGGCTGCCGTTCCACCCGACGACACATCGATCAGATCCGCGCCCAAAGTGTGCAGACGTCGCGCCAGCTCCACGGTTTCATCCGGGTTCCAGCCGTCCTCAACCCAGTCGGTGGCGGATACGCGAACAAACACCGGCAACTCCTCAGGCCAGACCGCCCTCACCGCTTCGGTCACTTGCAGCACCAGACGAATGCGGTTTTCAAACGAACCACCGTACTGATCCCGGCGCTGATTGCTCAACGGCGATAGAAACTGATGCAGCAGATAACCATGCGCGGCGTGTACCTCAACCACGCTGAAACCCGCCGTCAACGCTCGTTTCGCGGCATCGACAAACGCCTGAATGACGTCGGCAATCTGCCCTTCATCCAGCTGTCTGGGCTGCGTGTGTTGCGGATCAAAGGCAATCGGCGACGGCCCGACCGGGGTCCAGCCGCCATCATCCGGTTTGACGCTGCCATGCTTGCCGATCCACGGCCGATGGGTGCTGGCCTTGCGCCCGGCGTGGGCCAATTGAATACCGGCGACTGCGCCCTGGGACGTGATGAAGCGGGTGATGCGTTGCAGCGGTTCGATCTGTTCGTCGTTCCACAGGCCCAGGTCTTCGGCGGTGATCCGCCCGTCGGCCGTGACCGCCGTGGCTTCGGTGAAGACCAGACCGGCGCCGCCCACGGCGCGGCTGCCGAGGTGCACCAAGTGCCAGTCGTTGGCCAGGCCATCGACGCTCGAGTATTGGCACATCGGGGAGACGGCGATGCGGTTGGGCAGGGTCAGTTGGCGCAGGGTGAAGGGTTCAAGCAGCAGACTCATGGGGCACCTCTCAAATCAGTGGGCAGGCTCCAGGGTTCTGTTTGAATAGTCGACGAGTGACAGGAAAAAGGTGCAGCACCCGCCCCCGCGGGCAAAAAATTCGACAAGACGTCACAAGGCCAATCAAGCAGTGCTTAGAGCCTAGTCGACAACGGGGGATCGCGGGAAATTCAAGAAAAGATCGTCCGATCGCGGCCCGAACCTTCGGCAGCTCCTGCAGGAAACCGCATTCCCATGTAGGAACTGCCGCAGGCTGCGATCTTTTGATCTTCAGCGCGGTTCGATGTGGGCAATCATCAACTGAACGGTTTCATTACCCCGAAACTCATTAACGTCGAGCTTATAAGCCAGTTCAACCCACTGAATCGTCGGGTTCGGCCAGATATCGCGATCAACGCCAAAGGCAATGCCATCCAGCTTCACCGAACCACACTCGCTCTTCAGCACCACTTTCAAATGCCGCTCGCCGACCACCCGCTGTTCGACCAACTGAAACACGCCATGAAACAGCGGCTCCGGGAAATGCTGTCCCCAAGGCCCGGCATGGCGCAGGGCGCGAGCCAGTTCGAGGTGGAATTCTTCGACCGCCAGCGTGCCATCGGTCAGCATCCGTCCGGTCAGGTCGTCTTCGCGAAGTTGCCTACGCACTTCAGCGTCGAATGCCTCGGCGAAAAGCGGAAAATTCTCCTGCGGCAAGGTCAGACCGGCCGCCATAGCGTGGCCACCGTACTTGGCGATCAGGTTGGGGTGCTGCGCCGCGACCACACTCAGGGCATCACGAATATGGAAGCCCTGAACAGAGCGCCCCGAGCCCTTGAGCAAACCATCACCCGCATCCGCAAAGGCAATGGTCGGGCGGAAGTAACGCTCTTTCATCCGCGACGCGAGAATACCGATCACGCCCTGGTGCCACTCAGGATCGAACAGGCACAGACCAAACGGCATCGACTCGACCGGCAAGTCCTTGAGCTGCGCCAGCGCTTCACGCTGCATGCCCTGCTCGATGGATTTGCGATCCTGGTTCATGCCGTCCAGTTGCGCGGCCATTTCCCGGGCCAGATTGGCGTCGGCGGTGAGCAGGCATTCGATGCCCAGGCTCATGTCATCCAGACGCCCGGCGGCGTTGAGGCGCGGGCCGACGATGAAGCCGAGATCCGTTGAAGTAATGCGTGCAGCGTCACGCTTGGCCACTTCAAGGATCGCTTTGATCCCCGGCCGTGCGCGACCGGCGCGAATGCGTTCGAGGCCTTGATGCACCAGAATCCGGTTGTTGGCATCGAGCGGCACCACGTCGGCGACGCTGCCCAGCGCCACCAGATCGAGCAGTTCGCCGATGTTCGGCTGCGGTTTGTTCTCGTACCAGCCGAGGCTGCGCAGGCGCGCGCGCAACGCCATCAACACATAGAAAATCACCCCGACGCCGGCCAATGCCTTGCTCGGAAACTCGCAACCTGGCTGATTCGGATTGACCAGCGCGTCGGCCAATGGCAGTTCATCGCCCGGCAAGTGGTGATCGGTGATCAGCACTTTGAGGCCATGGCGTTTGGCGGCAGCCACGCCTTCGACGCTGGAGATGCCGTTGTCCACGGTGACCAGCAAATGCGGCTCGCGGGTCATCGCAACTTCGACGATTTCCGGGGTCAAGCCGTAGCCATATTCAAAGCGGTTCGGTACCAGATAATCAACATGTGCTGCACCGAGCAGACGCAAGCCAAGCATGCCAACAGTGCTGGCCGTCGCACCGTCCGCATCGAAGTCGCCGACGATGAGGATGCGCTGGCGTTGCTCCAGCGCCGTCACCAGCAAGTCCACCGCCGCATCAATGCCCTTGAGTTGCTGGAACGGGATCAACCGCGCCAGACTCTTGTCCAGCTCTGCCTCGGATTGCACGCCCCGCGCCGCGTACAGGCGGGTCAGCAGCGGCGGAATATCACCGAGAAAAGGCAGAGTTTCGGGCAGTTGACGAGGTTCGATACGCATGGGGTGACGGAGACTTCTCTTGATTACGTGGGATTATTCCGGTGGTGACGCGGGATCAGCCGCGCTCACCTTGCAGCCATTGCAACTGGACTTCGTGCTGACCACGGTCGTCGGTGACGAAGATCGTCCCTTCGCTGATCATCACGTCCCACTTGATAACGCGGGGCATGTCCTTGGCCAGGGTTTCCAGCACTTCTTGCGGGACTGCTGCGATGTTGACGTTCTTCAGATTCTTGATTGCCGGGATCACTTTGGTTTCCCAGACGCGCAGGCTGCCGTAGGCGAGCAGGCTAGTGCGTTCGGTACGACGCGAGCACCAGGTCAGACGGTCGGCGTCTGGCTGGCCGACTTCGATCCAGTGCAGAACACGGTCGTCCAGGCTCTTTTCCCACAGCGCAGGTTCATCCACGTCTGACAGACCGCGACCAAACGACAACTGCTCGTTGTACCAGAGGGCGTAGGCCAGCAGGCGCACGGTCATGCGCTCTTCGGTTTCCGAAGGGTGACGGGCGATGGTCTGCTTGACGCTCTCGTAGACACTGCGGTCGAGGTCGGTGAGGTTCAGTTCAAATTTGTAGGTAGTGGACGGCTGGGCCATGAACGGGCTTCTTGATACGAGGAAAGTCGGCAAGTCTAACCGATGCGGTAGGCAATCATCGAATTGATGGCGATCAACCTGCGGCGTCTGACAGCCGGCTATGTTAAAACGCTGTATCCGCTCAGCCTTGTCCTACAGGATTTCGCATGCCGTTCACCAGCAAACCGCTCTCGGGTCTGAAAGTCATTGAATTGGGTACGTTGATAGCCGGGCCATTTGCTTCGCGTATCTGTGGCGAGTTCGGCGCCGAGGTGATTAAGATCGAGTCACCGGACGGCGGTGATCCGTTGCGTAAATGGCGAAAGCTGTACGAAGGCACGTCCTTGTGGTGGTTCGTTCAGGCACGCAACAAGAAGTCGCTGACGCTGAACCTCAAACACCCTGACGGTTTGGCGATCCTGAAAAAACTGCTCAGCGAAGCCGACATCCTCATCGAGAACTTCCGCCCCGGCGTTTTGGAAAAGCTTGGCCTGAGCTGGCAAACCCTGCACGCCTTGAACCCGAAACTGGTGATGGTGCGCCTGTCCGGTTTCGGCCAGACCGGGCCGATGAAGGATCAGCCGGGCTTCGGCGCGGTCGGCGAGTCCATGGGCGGTTTGCGCTACATCACCGGTTTCGAGGACCGGCCGCCGGTGCGCACCGGCATCTCCATCGGCGATTCGATTGCCGCACTGTGGGGCGTGATCGGTGCGCTGATGGCACTGCGTCATCGCGAGGTCAACGGTGGCCTCGGCCAGGTAGTCGATGTGGCGCTGTATGAAGCGATTTTCGCAATGATGGAAAGCATGGTGCCGGAATTCGACGTGTTCGGTTTTATCCGCGAGCGCAGCGGCAACATCATGCCAGGCATTACACCCTCTTCGATTCACACCAGCGCTGACGGCAAACATGTGCAGATCGGCGCCAACGGTGACGCGATCTTCAAACGCTTCATGCTGATCATCGGCCGCGAAGACCTGGCCAACGATCCGACACTGGCCAGCAACGACGGGCGCGATAATCGCCGCGACGAGCTGTATGGCGTGATTGATCGCTGGGTCAATTCGCTGCCATTGCAAAGCGTACTCGACCTGCTCAATCAGGCCGAAGTACCGGCCAGCCGGATCTTCAGCGCCGAGGACATGTTCAACGACCCGCAGTACCTGGCCCGCGAAATGTTCCTGCATGCCAAGCTGCCGGACGGCAAAGACTTCAAGATGCCGGGCATCGTGCCGAAACTCTCTGAGACACCGGGCAGTTCAGAATGGGTCGGACCGCAACTGGGTGAACACAATACGCAGGTACTTCACGACCTTGGCTACGACGAGAGACAGATCGCCAAGCTGCGCGAAGACGGAGCCATTTAAGCTGAAGCGTCCACCGCCATCGCACGCCAACCGCGCCCACCCTTGGTGGACGTGGCGACTGTTCGGCCTGTTGTTTTTGCTCGCTGTGTCGACTGGCGTACAGGCAAAACCGACGCTGATCTGGCTGCTGCGCGACTTGCCGCCACTGACCATTTTCGAAGGCCCGAAAAAAGGTCAGGGCGTGATCGACCAACTGATGCCGTTGCTGATCGCCGGCATGCCGCAATATGAACACACGCTGATGCGGGTCAATCGCGCCCGCGGTCTGCAAATGCTCCACGAAAATCCATTTGCCTGTGACCCCGCGCTGCTGTGGAACAAGGAGCGCGCGCAGTGGGTCGCGTATTCGATTCCGGCGATCCGTGCCGTGAGCAATGGTCTGGTCGTTCGCCAGCAAGATCGCTCGGTACTCGAACCGTATCTGATCGACGGTGAGGTCGATCTGTCCGCGCTGCTGGCCGCTACGGAGCGCAAAGTCGGTGTGGTGGCGGAGCGCAGCTATGGCGAGTACATCGACACCCTTTTGCATCAAGCGCCCAGTGGCGCGCTGACTGCGCATTACGGCAACGATGCGCTGACCAATCTGCTGTCGATGCAGCGCCTCGGGCGGTTGCAGGTGGTGTTGGGCTATTGGCCAGAGATTCGCTATCAGGCGAAACAGGCGCAGATCAATGAAGATGAGCTGGAGTTCTATCCGATTCAGGGCAACGGGAAGTATCTGTCAGGTTACGTCGCCTGTTCCGACACCACGCAGGGTCGTCAGGCCATTACCGAGATCAACCATCTGCTGCGCACCCTGCCGCATGAACAGCTGAATCAGCTCTACGCCGCATGGCTGGACCCTGAAAGACGTGAGGATTATCTGCAGGAGGCCCGCAGGTTTTTCGAACATCAGGCAGCGCAATAAGCAAACGCCGGACAAAAGAAACCCCGAGAAGTGGGGAGACGACTCGGGGTTAAACGTGGTCTACAAAGGACCCGTAGCAGCAAGCGACAAGCACCGGAGCACAATGCTTGATCCTGCTGTTATGGGGTCTGACTGACAGGGATGCAGGAAGGTTCCCACAAAAAATATTTCATGTTTACAGCGCCGGACGTTTGTCCAGGGCTGCGTTGCGCAATGCCGCGATCACACAGGGCTCCAGCCTTCCTTCAGCGATCAGAACATCGCGGTGCAAGCCGTCAACGACATCGGTCAACTGGCGCTTGTCGGTCAGTTGCGTCTGATTGAATTCGCGTTCCACCACAATGGCGCCGCTGCTGTTCTTCAAGGTCACCAGGCATTCGCCATGGGAACCGCTTGGAGACAACGAAACCTGATACGGGCTCAGAGCCTCACCGAGCAATAGACTGATACTTTCCATCTCGATCTCCACTCAATAGTCCGAAAACTGTGTGCCTGGGGCGTGTTCACAATAAATGACCACCGGCCCGAGAAGAAAGTTCTGCATACCGATTGCCCCGTTCCTGGAGTGTCACCGGTCTGTCAGAGCATGCACGGCGAAGATGACAAAAAAATAACCATCGCGTCAGACCCCGCGCGGTGGCGAAGCGGCGATCAGGTAACTGTCGAGCAAACCGCGCATCAACACCGCCGACACCGGGGTTTGCAGACGCCCCAGCAGGCGCACGTGATGTTCGCCAAGCAAAGGCTGGAGATCGTTCAGCAAGCTCGGTGCGACCGTTCCCAGCAGGATCAGCGCGTGTGCCTCATGCTGAACCGCCAGATGATGGATCAGCGCCAGACCATCGCCACCCTTGAGCTGCGGATCGCAAATGGCGATATCGACCACACCGCGATGGCCCAATGAAGACAGAGCTGACGCCAGCGACGGCGCCGTCAGTACGTCATAGATGCCGATGGCATTGAGCATTTGATGCAATGCCATCAGCTGGAACGGATTGGGTTCAAGTATCAGGACTTTAAGCGAGCGCATAAGCGACCTCTGAAGCGACAATCGCGGACTCTCACCGCAGTGGTTGTCACTCTAGGGCAGCCGTCCTAAGCCTCCCATCGGAAAAGTAGCCGCGTCGTATAGGACATTTCCCATCTTCACTGCGGACATCGACACCCACTCTCAGTGCGGCGCTGGGTGATGTCCGTCCAGCCACCCAATAGCCCACGCAATTTACCGTCGGCACTGTAGAACGGCACCGTCCATTGATAGACCTCACGGGTGCCGCTCTTGAACTGCAATCGCCGTTTGCTGAAACGCGACTTGCGCGTGCGCAACTGCACCATGAACTCATCGTGCAACATCAGCGCCGTCGCTTCGGGCAACGCGTTGACCTCGATCAACAACCGCCCCAGCACTTGATCAAGTCGAATCGACAGTGCGTCCTCATAACTGCGGTTGCACATGATCAGTCGCCCTTGCAGATCGCGGACAAACACCGGATCGGGCATGGAATCGATCAGTGCATGCTGAAACGCCAGTTGATCGCCCAGATCCTGTTCCGCCTCGCGCCGCAGCTTGATCACTGCCGCCAGACGCCGATTCCACACCAGAGACAGCAGGCCGAATACGCCAAGTCCGCCCATGCCCCAGCAGCCCCACTCGAGCAGCTGCTGCCAGACCGACGGCACGGGCGCCGGTGCAATACCTTCCAGCCATTTCAGGCGGATGGCGCGCAATTCCGCCGCAGGAAACGCCTCAAGCGCCTTGTTGAGAATACTCAGCAGCACCGGCATGCCTTTGCGCACGGCGAGGTTATCGGCTTCCCATTTGCCCTCGACCAGACCGCCTACCTTGAGCATGCCCAAGGGGTAAAGTTGCGCGCCGATTTCGTTTTCGATGGTGGCGTAGGCATCACCGCTCTCGACCAGCGCCCTTGCCTCGGCGTAGGTCTTGACCGAGCGAATCTCGATTGAAGGAAAATCACGCCGGATCATGTCTTCCAGCGCATGGCGGGCCGGCAACACCAAAACCCGTTTGCTCAATTGCTCGAAAGATTCGAGCCGCGGTGCGTCAGCATGACCGACAAACACCCAGCCTGCGCCGCCGAAAGCGTGGCTGTAATCCAGAAAGGCTTTGCGCTCCTCGCTCATGGCCAGGGTCGTACTGATATCGGCCGCTCCGCTCTCCAGACGTTCAAGCATGTGATCGGTGGAAAACGACTCCTGATGCACAAACTGCAGTCCGGTCATCGCCGTCACGTGCTTGAGCACATCGTTGTTCAAACCGCTCCACTGCCCGTGTTCATCCTGAAACAGATACAACGGGTACTGCACCGACGTCACCGTCACTTTGGGGTTGTCACGAATCCATTGGCGCTCATGCGCAGCCAGTTCGATGGGCTGGACTCTGGACGCCACGCCGTCGTCGTGCAGCGCCAATTGAGCCGCCACGCTGCAGCGCATCAACCCCAGTAATCCGAACAAAAACACCACACCCAGTGCCGGTTTCAAACCTCTATAAAACAGCATTGCCACTTCCTTCGTGATCGACTCACCCGTCCTTCGTGGGTGAAAACCCGAGCAGTGTGGCAGCAGAAACAAAAAAGCCCGTCAGGAGACGGGCTTCAAAATGTGACAGCTTTTGCAAGCTTAAAGCGGCTTGCCGCGGTTGCCATGCTGGCTGACAAAGGCTTGCACGGCTTTCAGCTCATTTGGCAAAACGGTGCAACGCTCGTTTCGCTCAAACAAATCAGAAAGATGTGCAGGTAGTTCGAGCGCTTTTCCTACACCAGCTTTCTCTACTGCATCCGGGAATTTCACCGGGTGCGCAGTGCCGAGGATGACCATCGGGATGTCCAGGCTGCGCCGGCATTCGCGTGCAGCCTTGACGCCGATCGCGGTGTGCGGATCCAGCACTTCGCCGGTCTGCTCGTAGACTTCAGCAATGGTTTCGCAGGTCTGTGCATCGTCCACGGCCAGCGAGTCGAACAGTTTGCGTGCTTCAGTCCAGCGCTCCTGCTCGACGCTGAAACCACCGCCCTGCTTGAACGAATCCATCAAACCGGCAATCGCCGCGCCGTTGCGACCGTGCAGGTCGAACAGCAGGCGTTCGAAGTTCGACGAGACCATGATGTCCATCGACGGCGACAGCGTGGCGTGCAGGGTGTCCTTGACGTACTGATTGCCGCTCATGAAGCGGTGCAGGATGTCGTTGCGGTTGGTGGCGACGATCAGTTGGTTGATCGGCAGACCCATGTTGCGTGCCAGGTAACCGGCGAAGATGTCGCCGAAGTTGCCGGTCGGCACCGAGAACGATACCGAACGCGCCGGGCCGCCCAACTGCAGGGCTGCGTGGAAGTAGTAAACGATCTGGGCCATGATCCGCGCCCAGTTGATCGAGTTCACCGCCACCAGACGCGTACCTTTGAGGAAGCTCTGATCGGCGAAGCTCGCCTTGACCATTTCCTGGCAGTCATCGAAGTTGCCTTCGATGGCGATGTTATGGATGTTCTCGCCGAAAATCGTGGTCATCTGCCGGCGCTGCACTTCGGACACACGATTGTGTGGGTGCAGGATGAAGATATCGACGTTCTCGCAGTGCTTGCAGCCTTCGATGGCGGCCGAACCGGTATCACCGGAAGTAGCGCCAACGATGACGACGCGCTCGCCGCGCTTTTCCAGCACGTAGTCGAGCAGACGACCGAGCAGTTGCAGGGCGAAGTCCTTGAACGCCAAGGTCGGGCCGTGGAACAGCTCCAGCACCCATTCGTTGCCGTTCAGCTGACGCAGCGGCGCGACGGCGCTGTGCGAGAACACGCCGTAGGTTTCTTCAAGAATCTTTTTGAAATCGGCGTCCGGGATGCTGCCGGTGACGAACGGGCGCATCACCCGGAAGGCCAGCTCGTGATAGGGCAGGCCGGCCCAGGAAGCGATTTCTTCCTGGGTGAAACGTGGCAGGTTTTCCGGAACGTACAGACCGCCGTCGGTCGCCAGACCGGCCAGCAGGACATCTTCGAAATTCAGGGCCGGTGCCTGGCCGCGGGTACTGATATAACGCATGATTTCAAACCTTCGGTTTGAGCTTCAAGTTACGAGCTACAAGCTGCAAGTAAAAGCCAGACCGCTTTTCTCTTGCCGCTTGCAGCTCGAAGCTTGCAGCTGCTTCTGTTTAGTTCAGGTGCTCGACGCGGATCCGCACAACCGGACCATTCACGCCGGCCAGCGCTTCGAGGGCGGCGATGGCATCGTTGATGCGCTGCTCGACCACACGGTGGGTCAGCAGGATCATCGGCACCAGACCGTCGTGTTCCTCGACTTCCTTCTGCATGATCGACTCGATGTTGATGCCGCGCTCCGAGAGGATGCTCGCCACCTGAGCGAGTACGCCCGGATGGTCCTTGGCCTGAATACGCAGGTAATACGCGCTTTCGCAGGCTTCGATCGGCAGGATCGGATGGGCCGACAGCGAGTCCGGCTGGAAGGCCAGATGCGGTACACGGTTTTCCGGATCGGAAGTCATGGCGCGAACCACATCGACCAAATCAGCGATCACCGACGAAGCGGTGGGCTCCATGCCAGCGCCCGCGCCGTAGAACAGCGTCGAACCGGCGGCGTCACCGTTGACCATCACCGCGTTCATCACGCCGTTGACGTTGGCGATCAGGCGATCGGCCGGGATCAGCGTCGGGTGCACGCGCAACTCGATGCCAGCGGCAGTGCTGCGCGCCACGCCGAGGTGCTTGATGCGGTAGCCCAGCGCTTCGGCGTAGTTGACGTCAGCGGTGGTCAGTTTGGTGATGCCTTCGGTGTAAGCCTTGTCGAATTGCAGCGGAATGCCGAACGCGATGGAGGCCAGAATCGTCAGCTTGTGCGCGGCGTCGATGCCTTCAACGTCGAAGGTCGGATCGGCTTCGGCGTAACCCAGTGCCTGGGCTTCGGCCAGCACGTCTTCGAAGGTACGGCCCTTCTCGCGCATTTCGGTGAGGATGAAGTTGCCGGTGCCGTTGATGATCCCGGCGACCCAGTTGATGCGGTTGGCGGACAGGCCTTCACGGATCGCCTTGATCACCGGAATGCCACCGGCCACGGCCGCTTCGAACGCCACGATCACGCCTTTCTCGCGTGCCTTGGCGAAAATTTCATTACCGTGAACGGCAATCAGAGCCTTGTTCGCGGTGACCACATGCTTGCCATTCTCGATGGCCTTGAGTACCAGCTCGCGGGCAACGGTGTAGCCGCCCATCAGCTCTATGACGATGTCGATCTCAGGGTTCGTGGCCACTTCGAAGACATCGTTGGTAATCGCAATACCGGTCGTCTGGAACTGAGGCTTTGGCGTGCGCATGGCAATTTGTGCCACTTCGATCCCACGCCCGGCACGACGAGCAATTTCCTCGGCGTTGCGCTGAAGTACGTTGAAGGTACCGCCACCGACGGTCCCTAACCCACAGATGCCTACTTTGACCGGATTCACTGTGAACTCCCCATAAAACGGCCGACGCGGAGTCGGCCGGAAAACAACCGCGTGCTCGCGGCTCTCTATTAATGGCCCGGCGATGCTGCTGCCGGACCATGATCGTCAGGGCTGACCGTGACGATGCGAATTTACTTCGCGCCCAGCGCCAGTTTGGCGACTTGTGGCGCAGGCTGGTAGCCCGGAATCACTTGTCCGTCAGCCAAAACGATGGCCGGTGTACCGTTCACGCCGATCGACTGACCAAGGGCGAACTGTTTGGCAACCGGGTTCTCGCACTTGGCGGCCTTGATTTCCTTGCCATCGACCATTTTGTCCATGGCGGCTTTCTTGTCTTTCGAGCACCACACGGCTTGCAGTTGCTCGTCACCCGGCGAGTTCAGACCCTGACGCGGGAACGCGACATAGCGTACTTCGATGCCGCGCTTGTTCAGCTCAGGCACTTCGGCGTGCAGCTTGTGGCAGTACGGGCAGGTGGTGTCGGTGAACACGGTAATGTGCGATTTGGTTTCGCCCACGGCCGGGTAAACCACGGTTTCGGCCACCGGGATGGCATTGATCAGTTTGGAGATGCCCAGGCGTTCGGTCTTCTCGGTCAGGTTGACCGGTTTGCCGTCCTTGAGCTCGAACAGGTAGCCCTGCACGATGTACTGGCCATCGGCGCTGGCGTAGAGCACGCGGCTGCCCTTGAGCTTGACTTCGTACATGCCCGGCAGCGGGCTGGCGCTGATGCTTTCTACCGGAACCTCGAGTTCGAGTTTTTCCAGGCTTTGACGAATGGCTTTGTCGGCCGCGTCATCGGCGACGGCAAAGGTGCTGACCAACGCAATGGCTGCGGCGGCGAAAATCTGGGTCAGACGCATGAGAACTCCTGAAGGCGGACAAATGAAACGATCAGAACGCCCGTGTCGGAACACCGGGTCATAACCGTCCATCGTGCAAACCGGCAAAGCCTAACACATAAGGCCACGGTGGCCGAATGCGCCTGTCGCCACACAGCACACCCACCTCATGGAGGGAGATTTGTGTTCAGCCGCGCGGGTGGTGTTTGGCGTGCAGGTCTTGCAGGCGCGCGCGCGCGACGTGGGTGTAGATTTGCGTGGTGGAAAGGTCGCTGTGGCCGAGCAGCATCTGCACCACGCGCAAATCCGCGCCATGGTTGAGCAGGTGTGTGGCAAACGCATGGCGTAAGGTGTGCGGCGACAGCGACTTGCCGATGCCCGCTACCTTGGCCTGATGCTTGATCCGGTGCCAGAACGTCTGGCGAGTCATCTGCTCGCCGCGCTGGCTGGGGAACAGCACATCACTGGGCCGACCGCCGAGCAGTTCGCCACGGCCATCACGCATATAGCGCTCGATCCAGACAATCGCCTCCTCGCCCATCGGCACCAATCGTTCCTTGCTACCCTTGCCCATCACTCGTAATACGCCCTGGCGCAAATTGACCTGCTCCAGCGTCAGACTGACCAGCTCAGTCACCCGCAAACCGCACGCGTACAACACTTCGAGCATGGCGCGGTCACGCTGGCCGATGGCTTCGCTCAAATCGGGTGCCTTGAGCAGCGCCTCGACATCGGCTTCCGACAGAGATTTGGGCAATGGCCTACCAAGTTGCGGCATGTCGACGCGCAAGGTCGGGTCGACGCTGATCAGCTTTTCCCGCAGCAGATAGCGATAAAAGCCACGCACGCCGGAGAGAAATCTCGCCGTGGAGCGCGGTTTGTAGTTCTGCTCCAGACGCCAGGCCAAGTGATCAAGAATCAACTCGCGACCGGCATTGATCAGTTCCAGGTTTTTCTCCTGCAACCAGCCATTAAACAGCGCCAGATCACTGCGATAGGCACCACGGGTATTATCGGACAGGCCCTTCTCCAGCCATAAAGCGTCGAGGAATTGGTCAATCAATGGATGGTCGATGGCAGGCATGGGCGCTCAAGACACACAGCTTCAAAGACTGCGCGCAAATGTAGAGTGAACTGTAGGAATGGGCGCTAGTCTTTCATAGCCCGCTATTTCAAGGAACAGGGAGCATCAATGAACGAGCAGCAAATCCTATTGGCATTTGGCGGGATTGGCGCGGCGGCGCTGGGTTGCCAATGGCTGGCCTGGCGCCTGAAGCTGCCAGCGATTCTGTTTCTGTTGTTGACCGGCATTCTGGTCGGTCCGGTGCTCGGCTGGCTCGATCCGCAGGAAATGTTTGGCCCGCTGCTGATGCCGCTGGTGTCGCTTGCTGTAGCGCTGATTCTGTTCGAGGGCAGTTTGACGCTGCATCTGTCTGAATGGAAGGAGATCGGTAGCGTCGTCCATCGACTGGTGACCCTTGGCGCTATTTCCACTTGGGTTGTCATCGCGGTGGCGACTCACTTTCTATTGGATTTCGACTGGATGCTGGCGATTCTCTTCGGCAGCCTGACGCTGGTCACCGGCCCCACGGTGATCGTGCCAATGCTGCGAGTAGTGCGGCCGAAAGCCTCGATCGCCAACATTCTGCGCTGGGAAGGCATTGTCATCGACCCGATCGGCGCCCTGCTCGCCGTGGTGGTCTACAGCTTCATCATCGCCAGTGCCGAGGGCCATGGCCTCAAGCAGAGCCTGTTGACCTTTGGCGGCGTGATTCTCTGCGGCGCAGTGTTCGGCATTGTCGGTGGCTGGCTGCTCGGCACGGTAATTCGCCGGCAATGGCTGCCGGAGTATCTGCATAACCTCGCCTCGCTGGCGGCGGTGCTGGGGATTTTCATCACGTCCAACGAAGTGATGCACGAGTCCGGCCTGCTGGCGGTAACACTGATGGGCATGTGGCTGGCGAACATGAAGGGCGTGGATGTACGGCACATTCTGCACTTCAAGGAAAACCTCAGCGTGCTGCTGATTTCCGGGTTGTTCATCTTGCTGGCGGCGCGACTGGACTTGTACGCCTTGATCGGTCTGGGGCCGTTGGTGCTGATTCTGCTGCTGGTAATTCAACTGATCGCTCGACCGCTGAACGTTCTGCTCAGCACGGCCGGTTCCAGCCTGAGTTGGCGTGAGCGCGCGTTGCTCTGCTGGATCGCGCCACGCGGGATCGTCGCGGCGGCGGTGTCGGCGATTTTCGCGATTCGTCTGCATGAAGCGGGACACGAGGGCGCATTGCTGCTGGTACCGCTGACGTTTGCGGTGATCATCGGCACTGTGGTCCTGCAAAGTGCGACTGCGCGGCCACTGGCACGACTGCTCAAAGTTGCGGAGCCAGCGCCGAGTGGCTTCCTGATCGTCGGTGCCAACGGCCCGGCGCGGGCGCTGGGCAAGTCGCTGCAGCAACTGGGTAGTCGCGTGCTGCTGACCGATTCAAGCTGGGAAAACATTCGTGCGGCACGCATGGAGGGTTTGCCGACCTACTTCGGCAACCCGGCTTCGCAACATGCCGATGCGCATCTGGATCTGGTCGGACTTGGGCATTTGCTCGCGCTGTCGCCGTCAGGTGAGCTGAATACCTTGGCCGCGATGCGCTTTCGTCATGATTTTGGTCATCAGCGCTTGTTTGGTCTGGCCAGTGGTCATGAGAGCCGACGCAGCGACAAACACCGCGCCAGCCTTGAGCATCGCGGCAATCAGTTGGGCAGCGAGGCGTATACCTACGCGAAACTGGCCAGCCAGATGGGCCAGGGAGCCGAACTGTACAGCACGACATTGACGGATGGCTTTGGCTGGGAGGATTACCGGGCGCTGCATGGTAATCGTGCGACCTTGCTGTTCATGCGCGATGACAGTGGCTGGGTGCATGTGGTGACGCCGGAGACGGCGTTGAAACCTGGGGCGGGATGGACGTTGTTGGCGTTGATTCAGCCTGAGAGCAGCGGCGCATGACTTTATGCCTTCGCGAGCAAGCTCGCTCCCACAGGGTTCGCGCTGAACACAAAATCTGTGAGCGACACACATCCTGTGGGAGCGAGCTTGCTCGCGAAGGGCTCGACTAGCATTCGGCTTAGACAGCAAAACCCGGCAGCACCGGTACCGGCCGCTTGTCATCATCAATGGCGACAAAGCTGAACTGCCCATGAATGGCCTTCTCGCGACCATCACAGCTCATGCTCTCGACAAACACTTCCACCTCGACCTTGAGGCTGGTATTGCCGACCTTGATCACCTTCCCGACCAACTCGACGATGGAACCGGCCGGGATCGCGTGATTGAAGTCGATGCGGTCGGTGGAAACGGTCACCAGTGGCAGTCGGCAGAAACGCGTGGCGGTGATGAACGAGACTTCGTCCATCCATGCCAGCGCGGTACCGCCGAACAGGGTGTTGTGGTGGTTGGTGGTGGGCGGGAAGACGGCTTTGGTTACGCGGGTCACCGAGAGTTCGGTGCGGCGTTGGATTTCCTGGTCGCGGGGGGTCATGTCGAACAGCTCGTAAACAGTGGATCGCGGATCGAAAGCAAGATCAAAAGATCGCAGCCTTCGGCAGCTCCTACAGGGGAATGGGAGGAATTTCGGGCAACAAAAAAGCAGCCCGTAGGCTGCTTTTTTCTGCATCGGAAGCTGGGCTTAAGCCAGTTTTTCCTTGATGCGAGCTGCTTTACCCGACAGGTCGCGCAGGTAGTACAGCTTGGCTTTACGTACGTCACCGCGACGTTTAACAGCCATGCTGTCGATCTGCGGGGAGTAGGTCTGGAAAGTACGTTCTACGCCAACACCGTTGGAGATTTTACGAACGGTGAACGCACTGTTCACGCCGCGGTTACGCTTGGCGATTACAACGCCTTCGAACGCTTGCAGACGGGAACGATCGCCTTCCTTCACTTTCACCTGAACGACAATAGTGTCGCCTGGGGCGAAGGTAGGGATTTCTTTGGTCATCTGCTCTGCTTCGAGTGCAAGGATGATTTTGTTGGTCATGCTGTGCTCCTAAGGTAAATCGTTCGATCTACCATCGATACGTTGTTAACTATCGTCCCGCTCGCGGATGTATTCCTCGAGCAGCTTCTTCTCTTCTCCAGAAAGCGAGCGGCTTTCCAGAAGATCGGCGCGTCGTTCAAAGGTCCTACCAAGGGACTGCTGTAAACGCCAACGCCGGATATGCGCGTGGTTGCCACTCAGCAACACGTCGGGTACACGCTGATCCGCATACACCTCAGGTCGGGTGTAGTGCGGGCAATCCAGCAGACCATCCGTAAAGGAATCTTCCTCGGCGGAGTCCGCATGCCCTAAAGCTCCAGGCAGCAGCCGTGTAACCGCATCGATCAGGACCATCGCCGGCAGCTCGCCGCCAGACAGTACATAGTCGCCAATCGACCACTCTTCATCGACATGAGCCTCAATAAAGCGCTCGTCAATGCCTTCATAGCGGCCGGCAATCAGGATCAATGCATCCGATTGTGCCAGCTCGCGTACCGCCGACTGAGTCAGTTGACGGCCTTGGGGGGACAGGTAAATCACCTTCGCCGCCTCCCCGGCTGCTGCCTTGGCCTGAACCAGAGCATCCTCCAGGGGCTTGATCTTCATCACCATGCCCGGACCACCGCCAAACGGGCGATCGTCCACAGTGTGATGCCGATCCGTCGTGTAGTTCCGCGGATTCCAACAGGTCAGCTGCAAGAGCCCCTGTTTGACCGCACGACTGGTGATGCCGTAGTCGCCGATGGCGGAAAACATCTCGGGAAACAAACTGATCACTTCTACGCGCAAATTAGCCACGTTTAGAAGTCCGCGTCCCAATCCACCTTCATCTCGCCCGCTGCCAGGTCGATGGCCAACACGCATTGCTCCGTATAGGGCAACAGGCGTTCGCGATCATCCAGGCTGCCAGCGCAAGGCTTGACGACCATTACATCATTGGCGCCGGTTTCCAGAAGATGATCGATTTTCCCGAGCAATTGCCCAAGGGTGTCGATGACCTTCAGACCTTCCAGCTGGTACCAGTAGTACTCACCGTCGGTCAATTCAGCGAACAGATTGCGCGGCACGCAGATCTCATAACCGGCCAGAAGACGAGCTTCTTCACGATCATCAAGACCCTTGAGCTTTGCGACCAGGAACTTGTCGCTCCCGCGTCCACTGACCAGCTCGACCTGTTTCACATTGCCTTCGCGCTTGAGCGTCCAGGTTTTGTACTGCAACAGGTTTTCAGTCGGATCAGTAAAGGAATAAACCTTCACTTCGCCGCGAACGCCATGAACAGAATAAATTTTGCCAATAACGATCAAATCATCGGCAACAGCAGGCGTCGCGTTCATATTGCTCAGGCCGCAGCCTTGGCAGATTCCTTCAACAACTGAGCAACGCGCTCAGAAGGTTGTGCACCAACGCTCAGCCAGTAGGCTACGCGCTCTTGGTTCACGGACAGACGGATTTCCTGACCACGGGCAACAGGGTTGAAGAAACCAACCTGTTCTTTGTGGGAGCCGTCACGCGGGTTACGCGAGTCGGTTACGGTCAGGTGGTAAAACGGGCGCTTTTTGGAGCCGCCAAGGGCAAGACGGATTGTTAGCATGTGAACATCGTTCCTGTAGTCGGTGCTGCAAATCTAAATGCACAGCGGGCATGGGTGCCCGAAAGGCCGCATATTCTAAGGAATATCCGGACTTTTGCAAATGACTTTTTCCGGCGCCTATGGCATGCCGTGCAGATCTGCATATAGAGCCGTCGATGAAAACGGCCAGTCAGCTCCCGCCGAGTGCGGGTTTGCTGTTGATCCTGCGTCCTTGCAGGGTCTGCGCCGGTGCGACGACCGGCGAAGTCTTAGTGTCCTGTCTCACCCATTTCGCTCACTTTTGGCGAGTGACTGATGCCCTCAAGCAAGGCGCCGCGACGAGTCATAGCTCGCTATGGCGAGGAGCGGCAACGCATCATGAGGGCATCAGGCGCCGCCATAAGTGAGCAGAATGGGTGAGACGGGACACCTCACATCTTTGGCATGCCGCCGCCGGGCAACATTCCGCCCATGCCGCGCATCATTTTCGCCATTCCGCCTTTGGCGGTGAATTTCTTCATCATCTTCTGCATCTGCTTGTGCTGCTTGATCAAGCGGCCGATGTCCTGCACCTGAGTGCCGGAACCCATGGCGATCCGGCGCTTGCGCGAACCGCTGATCAGCTCAGGGTCACGGCGCTCGGCCGGGGTCATGGAGTTGATGATGGCTTCCATCTGTTTGAATTGTTTCTCTGCAGCGTTCTGGGCGTTGCCCATTTGCGACAGGTTGACGCCGCCGATGCTCGGCAGTTTGTCCATGAGGCCGCCGAGGCCGCCCATGTTCTTCATCTGTTGCAGCTGATCGCGGAAGTCTTCGAGGTCGAAGCCCTTGCCCTTCTTCAGCTTCTTGGCCAGTTTGTCGGCCTTGTCTTTATCGAGGGTCGCTTCGGCCTGTTCGATCAGGCTGAGCACGTCGCCCATGCCGAGAATGCGCGAGGCGATACGCTCAGGGTGGAACGGATCGAGCGCTTCGCTCTTCTCGCCCATACCGATGAACTTGATCGGCTTACCGGTGATGGCGCGAACCGACAGAGCAGCACCGCCACGGGCATCGCCGTCGACCTTGGTCAGGATCACACCGGTCAGCGGCAGGGCATCACCGAAGGCCTTGGCCGTGTTGGCGGCATCCTGGCCGGTCATGGCATCGACCACGAACAGGGTTTCGACCGGGTTGATCGCGGCGTGCAGCGCCTTGATCTCGCCCATCATCTCTTCGTCGATGTGCAGACGACCGGCGGTGTCGACGATGACCACGTCGATGAATTTCAGTTTTGCTTCTTTAATAGCGGCTTGCGCGATGTCAACCGGCTTCTGGCTCAGGTCGGACGGGAAGAAGGTCACACCCACTTCACCGGCGAGCATTTCCAGTTGCTTGATCGCCGCAGGACGATAAACGTCCGCCGACACAACCATGACCGACTTCTTCTTGCGCTCTTTAAGGAAGCGCGCCAGTTTGCCAGCGGTGGTGGTTTTACCGGCACCCTGCAGACCGGCCATCAGAATGACGGCAGGCGGCACAGCGCTCAGGTTCAAGTCTTCGTTGGCCGCGCCCATCAGGCTTTCGAGTTCGGCCTGGACGATCTTCACGAACGCCTGGCCCGGCGTCAGGCTGCGCGACACCTCGGTGCCGACAGCGCGTTCCTTGACCGAATTGACGAAGTCCTTGACCACCGGCAGGGCGACGTCGGCTTCGAGCAACGCCATGCGCACTTCACGCAGGGTGTCTTTGATGTTGTCCTCGGTCAGCTTCGCCTTGCCGGTGACATGGCGCAGCGTCTGCGAGAGACGGTCGGTTAAGTTTTCAAACATTGCGCGATCCTTTCAGGCCCTGTGTAGACCGGGATAATGGCGGCCCAGACCGGAATCAACATGTGCTCGGCGAGCCTGCGGCGTGGGCAGGTCGCGGATTATAGCGAAGACTGCGGCTGGCGGACACCTCGCTGTCAGCTTCCTGAGTCTTTCGTGCCATGGCGGTTCTATGCCAAACTCAGCCCCTTTCGGGCTTGCCTAACAGGATTTATGCTCCCCTTGTCACCCAGTTTGCTGACCACCCTCGCCGCCGCCCTTCTTTATGCCGCTGCGACCTTTTATCAGAGCACCCGCTTGGCCACCGGCGCCAAGGCGAACAAGCGCCTGCTGGTTACACTCGGCGTCCTCGCCGTGGTGGCCCACAGCGCCAGCCTGCTCACTCATCTGCTGACCCCGATCGGTCTGGGCCTGGATTTCTTCAGCGCCTCAAGCCTGATCGCGGCGGCCGTGATCGCCCTGACCCTGATCGCCTGTTCGCGGATTCCGGTGGAAAACCTGCTGGTGCTGCTGTTCCCGCTGGGCGCGATCACCGTGCTACTGGCGCAGTTCGCGCCGACCGGCACGGTGCAGATCATCGATGAAGAGCCAGGCATCCTCGCGCACATTCTGTTGTCGATCCTCGCCTACGGCATGTTCACTATCGCGGTGTTCCAGGCCTTGCTGCTGCTGGTGCAAGACCACCAGCTCAAGCACAAGCACCCGTCCGGGCTGATCAAAAACTTCCCGCCGCTGCAAACCATGGAAAGCCTGTTGTTCGGTTTCCTCTGGGCCGGCTGGACACTGTTGTCGCTGTCGTTGATCTCCGGCTGGCTGTTCGTCGAGAACCTGTTCGCCCAGCATCTGGTGCACAAGACCCTGCTGGCGTGCCTGGCCTGGATCGTCTTCAGCGTGCTGCTGTGGGGCCGCAACCGCCTCGGCTGGCGCGGCCACAAGGCGATTCGCTGGACCCTCGCCGGTTTCTGCCTGCTGATGTTGGCGTATTTCGGCAGCAAACTGGTTCGTGAATACATCCTGCACATCTGACGGGCGGCATAAATGGACGGTTTGCCCCTAGGGCCGATGCTCGCGGTATTTGTCCTGCTGATTTTGTGGTCGGGGCTGTTTACCGCCGTCGAAATCGCGCAGCAGCACCTGCTGGCGCAACGCACCGCCTCGCGCGCCAGCGATAAACCGCTGGCGAAGCTGAGCTTCCCGCTCGACAGCCTGATTCTCTGCAACACCCTGTGTCGCGCCCTCGCCGTGGTTATCGCGACGTTGCTGGCAATATTCCTTTGCGAAGAAAACGGCCCTTGGGCCGCGTGCCTCGGCGCCGGGGCAATCCTGCTGGTGTTTGCCGATTACTTCCCGCGCACCGTGGCCCAGCGTTATCCCGACGCGGTGCTGGCGTTCGGTAACACCTTGCTGGCCGTGCCGCTGAAAATCATTTACCCGTTTGCCTGGCTGTTCAGTCGTATCAGCGCTTTGCTGATGAGCCCGTTTACGCGTAAGGCTCAGGTCGTGCAGCAAAGCGAAGACGATGTGCAGTCGGATCGCCACGACGACCCCGAACATCCGGTTCGCGCGCACCCGGTTTCGGGCATTCATGCGCTGGATAACATCACGGTCAATGACATTCTGGTGCCGCGCAGCGATGTCGACGGCATCAACCTCGACGATTCGATCGAAGAGATCATCGAACAACTGCGCCATAACAAGCGCACGCGCCTGCCGGTGTTTCACAGCGACATCAACCAGGTTGAAGCGGTGCTCAACACCCGACAGATCCGCCACCTGCTGAACAACGATGATCTGACCCGCGAAGCGCTGCTGGCGGCCAGTTACGAACCGTATTTCGTGCCGGAAAGCACGCCGCTGCAACTGCAACTGCTGAACTTCCATAAACAGCAGCGGCGGCTCGGCATGGTGGTCGACGAGTACGGCGAAGTGCTTGGCATCGTCACGCTGGAAGACATTCTCGAAGAAATTGTCGGCGAATTCGAAAGCGAGCACAGCCTGGAGAACCCGCACATTCATCCGCAGGCTGACGGGCGGATGGTGATTGACGGTACCGCGTCGATCCGCGAATTGAACAAATGCCTCGGCTGGCATTTGCCGAGTGATGGGCCTAAGACCCTCAATGGTCTGGTCACTGAGGCGCTGGAAACCATTCCGGAAAGCTCGGTTTGCCTGAAAATCGGGCGTTATCGCCTGGAAATTCTCGAGACCGAGGAGAACCGCGTGAGCAAGGTGTTGATCTGGCATACCTCTTCTGTGCCTGCTGTGGTGCCTGCCAGGTAAAAGATCAAAAGATCGCAGCCTTCGGCAGCTCCTACCCTGCAATCTTTGCTCTTGTTTGATTGTTAGCCCCCTTCCTATAATCGAGGCGCTTACCCAAGCGCCGCCGAACCTCGTGCTTACCCCGCACCCGACAGGCTTCGGCCATTTCAGCTGTACACCGGCGACTGTTCCTACCTGAAACAGCGACCGCGCCTCATCCCACATCCCTGGGTGTTCGACCATAATAATTCGCTCCAACGGAGCTCATGACTGTCAGGGATCACCGCATGACGACCAGTACCGCTTACAGCGCCACCGCGCCTGCCCAACCGAGCAACTCCGCCACCCGAGTCGCGACGGCAAGTTTTATCGGCACCGCGATCGAGTTTTACGACTTCTATGTTTACGCCACGGCCGCTGCACTGGTGATCGGGCCGGTGTTCTTTCCGCAGACCTCCGGCACCGCGCAGATGCTGTCGGCATTTCTGACCTTTGGCATTGCCTTCCTCGCCCGACCGCTGGGCTCGGCGTTGTTCGGCCACTTCGGTGACCGCATCGGGCGCAAGTCGACGCTGGTCGCTTCGCTATTGTTGATGGGCGTATGTACGACGCTGATCGGCGTGCTGCCGGGTTACGCCACGATTGGCGCCTGGGCACCGATTCTACTGTGCGTGCTGCGCTTTGGTCAGGGCCTGGGATTGGGCGGTGAATGGGGCGGTGCTGCGCTGCTGGCCACGGAAAACGCGCCGAAAGGTAAGCGCGCGTGGTTCGGCATGTTTCCACAGCTCGGCCCTTCGATTGGTTTTCTCGCGGCCAACGGCTTGTTTCTGACTTTGGCCATGACCCTGGATGACGAGCAGTTCCGCAGCTGGGGCTGGCGTATTCCGTTTCTGCTCAGCGCCGTTCTGGTCATGGTGGGCCTGTATGTGCGCCTGAAACTCCACGAAACCCCGGTCTTCGCCAACGCCATCGCGCGTCAGGAGCGGGTGAAAGTGCCGCTGGTTGAGCTGTTCAGCCAGTATTGGGCACCGACCTTGTTGGGCGCGGCGGCGATGGTGGTCTGCTATGCGCTGTTCTATATCTCGACGGTGTTTTCCCTGAGTTATGGGGTGTCCACGCTGGGCTATAGCCGCGAGACATTCTTGGGATTGCTGTGCTTTGCCGTGCTGTTCATGGCCGCCGCGACGCCACTGTCGGCGTGGGCCAGCGACCGTTATGGACGCAAACCGGTGCTGCTCATCGGTGGTGTGCTGGCGGTTCTTTCCGGGTTTCTGATGGAGCCGTTGCTGACGCAGGGTTCGACCTGGGGCGTGGCGCTGTTTCTGTGTATCGAGTTGTTTTTGATGGGCGTGACGTTTGCACCGATGGGCGCATTGTTGCCGGAGCTGTTTCCGACCCACGTGCGTTATACCGGCGCTTCGGCGGCGTATAACCTGGGCGGGATTGTCGGGGCCTCGGCGGCGCCGTTCTTTGCGCAGAAACTGGTGGCGATGGGTGGTTTGAGTTATGTCGGCGGGTATGTGTCGGCGGCGGCGGTGCTGAGTTTGATTGCGGTGCTGTGTCTGAAAGAGACGAGGGATAACGATCTGAATCGGGTTGCCTGACAGAAGATCAAAGCTTCGCGAGCAGGCTCGCGCCCACATTAGGTCTGTGACATACACAGAACCCTGTGGGAGCGAGCCTGCTCGCGAATGCCGCGACTCGGTTTACAGCTCTACGACAACCGCCTGAGCAGCACGGGTCGCCTTGGCACGAGCAGCCTCGATCGACTCATCCCGCGCCAGCGCTACGCCCATGCGACGCTGACCATTCACTTCCGGCTTGCCAAACAGTCGCAACGCCGTGTCCGGCTCGCTCAACGCAGCTCCCAGATTGGCGAACGCGGTCTGCGTCGACTGCCCTTCCACCAGAATCACCGCCGAAGCCGAAGGCCCGAACTGACGAATCAGCGGCACCGGCAGGCCCAGAATCGCGCGAGCGTGCAGGGCGAACTGCGACAGGTCCTGCGAAATCAAGGTCACCAGGCCGGTGTCATGCGGGCGCGGCGAGACTTCGCTGAACCACACCTGATCACCTTTGATGAACAGCTCAACGCCGAACAGGCCACGACCGCCCAACGCTTCAGTCACCGCTTTGGCAACGCGCTCGGATTCAGCCAAGGCAATCGGACTCATGGCCTGTGGCTGCCAGGATTCCTGATAGTCGCCCTTCTCCTGACGGTGGCCAACTGGCGCGCAGAAGGTGGTGCCGCCGATGTGGCGCACGGTCAGCAGGGTGATTTCATAGTCGAAATCGATAAAGCCTTCGATGATCACCCGACCCTTGCCGGCACGACCGCCCTCTTGCGCGTAATCCCAGGCTTTCTGCACGTCATCGGCGCTGCGCAGCAGGCTCTGGCCTTTGCCCGATGAACTCATCACTGGCTTGACTACGCACGGAAAACCCAAGTCCTCAACGGCTTTGCTGTAGTCCTCGAAGGTGTCGGCAAAGTGGTAAGGCGAGGTCGGCAGATCCAGCTCTTCAGCGGCCAGACGACGGATGCCTTCGCGGTTCATGGTCAATTGCGCAGCGCGCGCGGTCGGGATCACGGTGAAGCCTTCGGCTTCCAGCTCAACCAGGGTGGCGGTGGCGATGGCTTCGATTTCCGGCACGATGAAGTGCGGCTTCTCGGCTTCGATCACCGCGCGCAAAGCGGCGCCGTCGAGCATGTTGATCACGTGGCTGCGATGCGCAACTTGCATGGCCGGCGCGTTGGCGTAGCGGTCGACGGCAATCACTTCAACGCCCAAGCGTTGCAGCTCGATCACCACTTCCTTGCCCAACTCACCACAGCCACACAGCAATACGCGGGTCGCGGTTGGCGACAATGGAGTTCCGATACGGGTCATCTCAGGTCCTCAAAGAAGCGGATCATCGAGGAAAGCAACGCCGGACGCGCTTTCCATGGGGAGAAAGCGCGGCATTTTACATGAACCCGAGGGTTTGGCTTCAGCTGGCGACGGCCTGTTTACGCTCGCGCCAGGCCATGATCAGCCAGACGGCGGTAACCCCGGCGAATTTCGACAGCAGAGCGGTGATGATCACCGGTGGCGTCAGCAGGTCGATCATGCCGAAGAAGATGAAAGTGTCGATAGGAATGCTCAGCGCCGAACTGATCCACAAGCGGTCGCGCAACGGCCGCTTGGTGATGCTGAACACCAGCCAGTCGATGATCTCGGACACCGCGAACGCTGTGGCGCTGGCAAGGGCAATGGAAGGATCTGACGTGACGTAGGACAGCACCAACGCCGCCAGCATCGCCACGAGCGCGCCGTGGCCGAAACGGGTCTGCACCATGTCGCGCAATATGAAGACCAGACCGCCCCAGGCCGACCAGATGATGTCCAGGTGCGGTGCGGTGGAAAAGGCGAAGTTGATCAGCACGACGCTGCTGATGTAGGCGATGAGGAAAATCATGGCGGGCGACCTGGCAGATTGGCGCACAGATTACTTCAGCCAAAGCAGAATCAAAAGATCGCAGCCTGCGGCAGCTCCTACAAGGGAACGCATTTCAAATGTAGGAGCTGCCGAAGGCTGCGATCTTTTGCTCTTTGCTATTTGTTCGGGGCCGACCCAATCATCCACACCAACCCACTCGCCTTCGCCCGCTCATGACACAACCCCAGCACCAGCCGGCGCTCGTCGTTGGTCATGCGGCCCCAGCGGGTGATCTCTGCAACCGTACGCTGACAGCCCGTGCAGATATCAGCCTCATCCAGCGCACAGATATTTACGCAGGGCGAGGCAACCGGTCTTTCGGGCGTAGTCATTCTTCCTGCTCAACCAGATCGCGCGCATAACGCTGGGAGTTATGCACATAGTGGGCGGCGCTGGCTTCGAGCATCTTCTTCTGCGGCTCGGTCAGCTCACGCACGACCTTGCCCGGCGAGCCCATCACCAGCGAGCCATCCGGAATTTCCTTGCCCTCGCCGATCAGCGAATTGGCGCCGATGATGCAGTTCTTGCCGATCTTCGCGCCGTTGAGAATCACCGCATTAATGCCGATCAGACTGTAATCGCCAACGGTGCAGCCATGTAGCATCGCGTTGTGGCCGATGGTCACGCCGGTGCCGATGGTCAGCGGAAAGCCCATGTCGGTGTGCATCACCGTGCCATCCTGCACATTGCTGTTCTTGCCGATCAGGATCAGTTCGTTATCGCCACGCAGTACGGCGTTGAACCAGACGTTAGCGCCCTCTTCCAGTTTGACCTTGCCCACTAGCACGGCATTGGGGGCGACCCAGCTCTGTGGGTGGGTCTCGACACGGGCGTCGCCCAGGCGGTATTTCATCTTGTTTTCCTCAGGGCTCACGGTGTGATGGCCATTCGAGCGATGGCTTAGGTGTCAATAAAGCTTTTCGGTGGTTGATGCAGACTGATCTTGGCGTCATAGAGCAGATTGATCAACTCGACGATCATGATCGCGGTCAGGCCCCAGATCTTGAAATCGCCGTAGCGATAGCTCGGCACATACCAACTGCGGCCCTGATAGTCGATGCGATGGGTATGCTCGCGAGGGTCTTTGCGGAAGAATTCCAGCGGCACGCTGAAGACCGCGGCAATCTCGGCATCGTTGGCGCGGTATTCGACAAAATCGGGAATAACGCCGACATAAGGCGTGACCTTGATGCCGTGCAGGGAGATCAGTGGGCTGAGCGGGCCGATGACTTCGACGAGTCCGGGCGGCAGGCCGATTTCTTCTTCAGCCTCACGCAGCGCGGTAAAGATCAAATCCGGGTCTTCCGGATCGCGGCGCCCACCGGGGAAGGCGACTTCGCCGCCGTGGGTCGAGAGCCCGCTGGCACGCAAGGTCAGCACCAGTTCCGGTTGGTCACTGCGGGTGATCGGCACCAGAACGGCGGCCTCGGGGAAACGTGTGTCGGTCTCCAGCGTGCGCGGTGTGTGGTTGCTTACCCTATGCAGTAGCTCGTCCAGCATGAGTGTTCTCGATCAGTGCCTTACCCTGCATCATGCACCAATCATTGCGAGCGCCCAAGCCCCCGAAACCCGTCGTGTCGCGAAACGACAACTTGCCGACCGACACCGCTGCACGCCAAGATAGGCGCAGCATTCAGGAAGCCCAGCATGAAATTTTGCAGCCACTGCGGTAACCCGGTCACCCAGCGCATTCCCGAAGGCGATTCGCGGCTGCGATTTGTCTGTGACAGCTGTCAGACCATTCACTATCAGAACCCCAATATCGTTGCCGGTTGCGTGCCGACCTGGGGCACGAAAGTATTGCTCTGCCGCCGCGCCATCGAGCCGCGCCTCGGTTACTGGACGCTGCCTGCCGGTTTCATGGAAAACGGCGAGACCATCGAGCAGGCCGCCGAGCGCGAGACTGCCGAAGAAGCCTGCGCCCGGGTGCGCAACCTGAGCATCTATACGCTGATCGATGTGCCGCACATCAGTCAGGTGCATGTGTTCTTCCGTGCCGAGCTGGTCGATCTGGACTTTGCCGCCGGCCCCGAAAGCCTCGAAGTACAACTATTCGACGAAGCCGACATTCCCTGGGACGAGCTGGCTTTCCGCACGGTGGGGCGTACCTTAGAATGCTTCTTCGCTGATCGGCGTGTTGAGGTGTATCCGGTTCGTTCGGAATCGATTCCGCCGCTCGCTCAGCCTGCCATTACTTGATTTCGTCGCCGGCCAGCCGATAACCCGAGCACGTCTGCACAACACCTATAAATCATGTATCTGCTTCATTCCTGGGGAATCGTTTCAATGCGCTGGTTGCTTGCCCTGTTCTGCCTGTCGTTCGTTACCGTCTCCCAAGCGTCATTCGTGACCACCGTGACGCCTGCGAATACCCCGCTCATCGAGAAAGTCCTGGTACTCAAATCGGCGCATCAACTGCAACTGATCGCCGACGGCAAGCCACTGAAGACCTATCGCATTTCCCTGGGCAAAGGCGCGAAAAAAGGTCCGAAACTGATAGAAGGCGACAAACGCACGCCGGAAGGTTTCTATTGGATCGACTGGCGCAAGACCAGCGACAAATTCAATCTGTCGATGCACATCTCCTACCCGAACATCAGCGATTCGGCCCGCGCCCGACGTGAAGGCGTCGAGCCCGGCGGGATGATCATGATCCACGGCACGCCGGATTCGGAAGAAACCCCGGAAGACCTGTTCCACACCCTGGACTGGACTGACGGCTGCGTCGCCATGCGTAACGTCGACATGCGCGAAGTGTGGAATCTGGTGCCAGACGGCACGATGGTCGAAATCCGCCCTTAACCAGCGACCGCTGGTCACCCGCAAAAAAATAAATCAAAAGATCGCAGCCTGCGGCCGCTCCTACAGAGGTGATACCACTCTCAACTGTAGGCGCTGCCGCAGGCTGCGATCTTTTGTTTTTTACAGGCCACCACTAATACCACTTGAAACCATACCCCCTGAAACCCGCCATCCTACTGGGCCAAAGCCCATTTTCGCGCGTTGACATGGTATTCAAGTGGTATTAATTTCCGCCCCACAAGCGAGCCACAACAATCCTATACTCGCGACGGAAATGCCCTACATGAACGACCTCCATACCCTACGCCCGGACGACTCCCAGCCGACGCCGCTGTACCTGCAGCTGGCGCGCAATCTGGAAGCCGCGATTCATGCCGGGCAGTGGAAGTCCGAGCAGGCGATGCCGTCCGAACGCAATCTCAGTGAAATGCTCGGCATCTCTCGTGTCACCGCACGCAAGGCGCTGGAAGTCCTGCTCGATCAAGGCCTGATCCGTCGTCTGCAAGGTTCCGGCACCTTCATCACGCCACGCCTCGAACAACCGCTGTCGCGCCTCTCCGGTTTCAGCGAGATGCTGCGGCTGAAGGGCTTCGTGCCCAGCTCGCAATGGCTGGAACGCGAAATCACTTTGCCGACTCACGAAGAACTGATCCGCCTGAGCCTGTCGCCGAACGACAAGGTCGCGCGCATGAAACGTCTGCGCAAAGCCGATGACACCGTTATGGCGATCGAAATGAGCACCCTGCCCGCCTCGGTCATGCCCAAACCACAATTGGTCGGCGATTCGCTCTACGAATACCTCGACGGCATCGGCAAACCGATCGTCCGCGCCTTGCAGCACATTCAGGCAATCAACGCCTCGGACGAGTTCGCCGCGCTGGTCGGCATCGCCCCCGGCACCGCCATGTTGCTGATGACCCGGGTTGGCTATCTGGAAGACAACACGCCAATCGAAGTCACCGACACCTATTGCCGCAACGACTATTACGACTTTGTTGCAGAGCTGCGCCGCTAAAACGGCCCAAAGCGAGAACCGAAATGTCCGAAGACAACATCCTCACCGCCAGCGGCTGGATTCGCGGCCGGCTGATCCACGAACACGGCAAAGTCGTGTCGATCGAAGGCGTGCCCTGCGATCCGGCGAGCAATGACCTGCCGTATCTGCTGCCGGGCTTCATCGACCTGCACGTTCACGGCGGCGGTGGCAAAGACATCATGGAAGGCGCCAGCGCTTTCGAAACCATCACCAGAACCCACGTGCGTTTCGGCACCACCTCGCTGCTGGCCACCACCATGACCGCGCCGAGTGCCGAGATCTCCAGCGTCCTGAAGGAAGTAGGAGAGTTCTGCGAACAGCGTCCGAAAGGTGCCGCGCGCGTCCTCGGCGTCCACCTCGAAGGCCCATACATAAACCCCGGCAAACTCGGTGCGCAACCGAACTTCGCCCACACCGCATTGATGGCCGAAGTCGAAGAATATCTGGCACTGGCGCCGATCCGGGTGCTCACCATCGCCCCGGAAATCGCCGGCCACGACGGTTTGATCCGCGAACTGAGCAGCCGTGGCGTGCGCATGCAGATCGGCCACACCCTTGGCAGCTACGAGGAAGGCGTTGCTGCAATGGAGGCCGGCGCGACCAGTTTCACCCACCTCTACAACGCCATGAGCCCGCTGCATCACCGCGAACCGGGCATCGTCGGCGCTGCGCTGGCCCACGCCAAATTCGCCGAGCTGATTCCGGATTTGCTGCACGTGCACCCCGGCGCCATCCGCGTGGCCCTGCGCTCGATCCCGTGCCTGTATTGCGTGACCGATTCGACCGCTGCCGCCGGCATGCCCGACGGTGAATACAAGCTCGGCAGCCACACCGTGACCAAATGCCTGGGCGGCGTGCGCCTGCCCGACGGCACGCTGGCCGGCAGCACGCTGACCATGGATCAGGCCCTGCGCAACCTGGTGAAGATCGGTTTGCCGATCGCCGAGGCCTCGCAACGCCTGTCGCAATTCCCCGCCGACTACCTCGGCATCAACGAACGCGGGCGCCTGCAACCGGGTGCCTGGGCCGACTGCGTGCGGCTGGATCGCTCACTCACACTGACCGCCGTCATGGTCGAAGGAGAAGACATTGACTTCAAAAATGCTTGAAGAGGCACTGTCCTCGTTCGAGGCCGTGCAAGCCCAACTGCAACAGCTCGACCCGCAAATGATCGAGATCGCCGGCCGTCTGCGCCGTCAGCCACCGCAAGTGGCGATGACCGTTGCGCGCGGCAGCTCCGACCACGCGGCGAGCTACTTCGCCTACCTGACCATGCAGCAACTGGGTGTGCCGGTGGCGTCGTTGCCGATGTCGGTGGTGACCATGCAACAAGCGCCGTTGAAGGTCAGCGGTCAGGTCGCGTTCGCGTTTTCGCAATCGGGGCAGAGCCCGGATCTGGTCAACAGCCTGCGTCTGCTGCGCAAGCGTGGCGCGCTCAGTGTGTCGATGGTCAATGCCGCCGACTCGCCACTGGAAGCCGCGTGTGAATTCAGCGTGCCGCTGCTCGCAGGGACTGAAAGCAGCGTCGCCGCGACCAAAAGCTTTATCGCCACCCTCAGCGCCAGCGCCCGTTTGATCGCGCACTGGAAAGAGGACAGCGAATTGCTCGAGGCCGGTAACGCCCTGCCTGAAGGCCTGCGCGAAGCGGCGAAACAGGACTGGAGCGTGGCCATCGAAGCGCTGCGCGATTGCGAGCGTTTGATGGTCATCGGTCGTGGCGCCGGTTTCGCCATTGCTCAGGAGGCGGCGCTGAAATTCAAGGAAACCTCGGCGATTCAGGCCGAAGCGTTCAGCAGCGCCGAAGTGCGTCACGGCCCGATGGCGCTGATCGACGAACACTATCCGTTGCTGGTCTTCGCGCCACGCGGCGCCGAGCAGGCTGGCCTGCTGAGTCTTGCGGCGGAGATGCGTCAACGCGGCGCCCGCGTCTTGCTGGCTGCGCCGGATGACATCGCCGAGCGCGATCTGACGCTGACCCGCGCCGAACACCCGGCCCTCGATCCAATTCTGGCGATTCAGAGCTTCTACGTGATGGCCGCCGGTTTGGCCGTGGCCCGTGGCATGGACCCGGATCAGCCGCGCCACCTGAGCAAAGTGACCCGCACGCACTGATAACGGCTAAAGGATGTAACTCCATGTAGGAGCTGCCGAAGGCTGCGATCTTTTGATTTAGATTCACAAAAACCAAGATCAAAAGATCGCAGCCTGCGGCAGCTCCTACAAGGATCAGCGAAATTACTGATGAGACCGAGCCATGCACAACAACAATAAAGAGCTGACCCTCAGCGCCCCGCTCAGCGGCCCGGTGCTCACGCTCGCCAAAGTCCCGGACGCGGTGTTCGCCAGCGGCGCGATGGGCGACGGCATTGCCATCGACCCGATCAACGACACCCTGTACTCGCCGTGCGCCGGGGTGATCATTCACGTCGCGCGCACCGGCCACGCGCTCACTGTGCGGGCCGACAACGGCGCGGAAATCCTCCTGCATCTGGGGCTCGACACCGTTGAGTTGAACGGCGAAGGCTTCTCGATGCTGGTCAAGGATGGCACGCGTGTCAGCAAGGGTCAGCCGTTGTTGCGCTATGACCTGGACAAGGTCGGCCAGCAATGCAAAAGCCTCGTCAGCCTGTTGATTCTGACCAACAGCCAGGATTTTCAGGTACGGCCGATTACGCTCAAAGCGGTGAAGGTTGGCGAGCCGTTGCTGCACATTGTGGCGCGCAATGGTTCGGCAGCGAGCGCTGCAGTTATCGGTGGGCCGGAGGTTCAGGGTCATGTGTTGGTGGCTCATCGCGGTGGTTTGCATGCGCGCCCGGCAGCGCTGATTCGGCAGACCGCGCAAGGTTTCAAAAGCCAGTCGCAACTGCATTTCGCTGGCAAATCGGCGCCGTGCGACAGCCTGATCGGTTTGATGGGCCTGGCGGTTGGCGAGCAGGATGAAGTGCAAGTCAGCTGTCATGGCCCGGATGCCGAAGCGGCGTTGCAAGCGTTGCTCTCGGCGCTGGCCACCGCGTTGCCGGATGATCATCACGCGGCGGCGCCGGTCAATGTTGCCGCTATTAAACGCCCGGCCGAAGCAGGCGTATTACACGGTGTCTGCGCTGCGCCGGGACTGGTTGGCGGGCCGCTGTTTCGTTTGAACGCAATCAGTTTGCCAACGGATGCGGGCAATCATGATCCGCTGCAGCAACAGCAGGTGCTCGAAGCGGCGCTGACTCAGGTACGCAACAAAATCGACGGCACCCTTGTTCAAGCGAAAAAACACAATAATGCCGATGAAGAAGCGATCTTCGCCGCGCATCTGGCACTGCTCGAAGACCCGGCGCTGCTCGACGCCGCGCAGCAATCCATCGAACAAGGTTCTGCGGCGACTCACGCCTGGAGCCAGTCGATCGACGTGCAGTGCGAAATGCTGCAACACACCGGCAGCGCTTTGCTGGCGGAACGCGCCAATGATCTGCGCGACCTCAAGCAACGCGTGCTGCGGGCATTGCTCGGCGAAGCCTGGAATTACGATGTGCCGGCCGGCGCCATCGTCGCGGCGCATGAACTGACGCCGTCGGATCTGCTGCAACTCAGCGCGCAAGGTGTCGCCGGATTGTGCATGGCCGAGGGTGGCGCGACTTCGCACGTGGCGATTCTCGCTCGCGGCAAAGGTTTGCCGTGCATGGTGGCGCTGGGTTCGGCATTGCTTGATCAGCCGCAAGGTCAATCGGTGGTGCTCGATGCCGATGGCGGTCGTCTGGAACTGACGCCAAACGCTGAGCGCTTGGCTGAAGTTCAACAGGCGCAAATTGATCGTCAGCAACGTCGCGATGCTCAACAGGCTAAAGCTCACCTGCCGGCCGAAACGCGAAATGGCGTACACATCGAAGTCGTCGCTAACGTCGCCTCCAGCGCTGAAGCGGCAGACGCCTTTGCCAACGGCGCCGATGGCGTCGGTCTGCTGCGCACCGAGTTTCTCTTCGTCGATCGCCAGACCGCGCCGGATGTCGAAGAACAGCGCTGCGCCTATCAAGCCGTGATCGATGCGATGGGCGACAAGTCGGTGATCATCCGCACCATCGACGTCGGCGGCGACAAGCAACTCGACTACCTGCCGCTGCCCATCGAAGCCAACCCGGTGCTCGGCCTGCGCGGTATTCGTCTGGCTCAGGCCCGCCCGGAAATCCTCGATCAGCAACTGCGCGCACTGCTGCAAGTCAGCCCGCTGCACCGCTGCCGGATCCTGTTGCCGATGGTCACCGAAGTCGACGAACTGCTGCACATACGCCAACGCGTCGATGCGCTGTGCAACGAACTCGGTATCAGCCAGCGTCCAGAAATCGGCGTGATGATCGAAGTCCCCGCCGCCGCGCTGCAAGCTGAACAACTGGCCGAACACGCTGACTTCCTCTCGATTGGCACCAACGATTTGTCGCAATACACCCTGGCCATGGACCGCGATCACGCCGGTCTGGCCGCCCGCGTCGACGCCCTACACCCGGCGCTGCTGCGATTGATCGCCATGACCTGCGAAGGCGCGGCCGTGCACAAGCGTTGGGTCGGCGTCTGCGGTGCACTCGCCTCTGATCCGTTGGCCACACCCGTGTTGATCGGCTTGGGCGTTACCGAACTGTCGGTCAGCCCGGTGCAGATCGGTGAAATCAAGGATCGCGTGCGCCAGGTGCACGAAGCCGAATGCCAGCGCCTCAGCCGCGACCTGCTCAAGTTGAGCAGCGCCGCCGCCGTGCGTCACGCCTGCCATCAACACTGGCCTCTGCGCTAATAACAACAAGAAGGAGAACCGCCATGTATCAACTCTTTATCGAAGGCCTGCAACGCCTCGGGCGCGCGCTGATGCTGCCGATCGCGATCCTGCCGATTGCCGGCCTGCTCCTGCGCCTGGGTGACACCGACCTGCTGAACATCGCGATCATCCACGATGCCGGCCAAGTGATCTTCGCCAACCTGGCAATGATCTTCGCCATCGGCATCGCCGTCGGTTTCGCCAAGGACAACAACGGCACCGCCGGTCTTGCCGGAGTGATCGGTTATCTGGTGATGATCTCCACGCTCAAGGTGCTCGACGCAAGCATCAACATGGGCATGCTCGCCGGGATCGTCAGCGGCCTGATGGCCGGCGCGCTGTACAACCGCTTCAAGGACATCAAGCTGCCGGAGTACCTCGCTTTTTTTGGTGGCCGACGGTTTGTGCCGATTGTCACCGGGTTCGCGGCGGTCGGTCTGGGCGTGGTGTTCGGCTATATCTGGCCGCCGATCCAGCACGGCATCAATGCTTTCGGTGCGCTGATGATGGAAAGCGGCAGTATCGGCGCGTTCGTGTTTGGCGTGTTCAACCGCCTGCTGATCGTCACCGGCCTGCACCACATCCTCAACAACATGGCGTGGTTTGTGTTCGGCAACTTCACCGATCCAACCACGGGTGCACTGGTGACTGGCGACTTGTCGCGCTACTTCGCTGGCGATCCGAAGGGTGGCCAGTTCATGACCGGCATGTTCCCGATGATGATCTTCGGCCTGCCTGCCGCATGTTTGGCGATGTATCGCAATGCCCTGCCGGAGCGGCGCAAGGTGATGGGCGGGATCTTTCTGTCGATGGCGCTGACGTCATTCCTCACCGGGGTAACTGAGCCGATCGAATTCGCCTTTATGTTCCTGGCACCGCTGCTGTATCTGCTGCATGCGCTGCTGACCGGGTTGTCGATGGCGATTACCAATGCGCTGAACATTCACCTCGGCTTCACCTTCTCCGGCGGTTTCATCGACATGGTGCTGGGTTGGGGGCGTTCGACCAATGGCTGGCTGGTGATTCCGGTCGGGCTGGCCTATGCCGTGGTGTATTACGCGGTGTTTGATTTCTGTATTCGTCGCTTCAATCTGAAGACGCCGGGGCGTGAGGATGTGGCGGTCAGTGAAAAAGCCGTGTTGACTCAGAACGAACGCGCCAGTGCTTACATCAAGGCACTCGGCGGAGCGGAAAATTTGCTGACGGTCGGCGCCTGCACCACTCGACTGCGACTTGAAATGGTCGATCGCAATAAGGCGTCGGATGCGGATCTGAAAGCGCTGGGTGCGATGGCGGTTGTGCGTCCGGGCAAGGGCGGTAGTTTGCAGGTGGTGGTCGGGCCGATGGCGGACAGCATTGCGGATGAGATTCGCCTGGCGATGCCGGCGCTGGGGCGTGCGATTTTGGTTGAAACCGCTGTTGTTGCTGATGAGCCGAAAGCTTTTGTGGTCGCGAGTTCGGAAGCGCAGCAATGGCTGAATGCACTGGGTGGCGGCGACAACGTGCTGCAACTGGATTGCATTGCCATGAGCCGGATTCGCTTGTTGCTGGCAGATGGCAAGGCTCTGTCCGACGCGCAGTTGAAAGAGCTGGGTTGTCAGGGTGTCAGCCAGTTGGAGGGTGGGGTTTGGCACTTGTTAGTGGGTGACAAAGCTGCGAGTTTGAGTGGAGCACTTGAAGCTCTGCTCAATCGCAGTGAGCCAAGTGCGAAGGTTTTACCCGCAATAAAAGTCCAACAGCCTTACTGACCCATGAAAAGCCGCCGGGCTATGAAGCACAGCGGCTTTTTTATCGGCAGTTACTTCGCTGCAACAACGGCAAACGTACGAGTAGATGACATACCAGCGCTTCCTTTGGCCATAACCGAATGAGTACCCAGCATCAGACCCGTCAGGTGAAAATCCCAGCGTCCTGCAGCACTGACAACTACTTGCCCCCTCAAAACAGCACCATCGAAGATTTCAACTTTTTCTCCAGCAACTGCAACCCCGCTCAATTGCACAGAAGTTGCCGAGGTGGCGCCACCGTTGGGAATCTCTCCCTTATCGTCTCTCACAGAGGTGATGACTGGCACAACATTTTTTTCAGCAGACATATTCAAGTTCCTTCTTACCCGTTTGGATGGAAGACTTATCTGACAGGAGTTGGAGGTATCGCGCCACTGTCAGAAATTACAGGTTGAGGGGTGTTTCCGATAAACGGTCAATGCCACATCTGCCACTGAGTTGAGCCGCGAACGTCAATCTCCAAAGTCATGAGCTTGAGCAGGCTCGCCCCTATCCCAATGGGGCCAGCCTGTTTGCGATGTCCCGGTAAGGATCAGGTTTGCGGGTCTACCCGATCCAGTGCGCGATTTACCGCCAGTTCGGCGAGCATGACGATTTGCTGGATGCCTAATACCGTGCTGCGCTGAGAACCGCTTAGCTCATTGGCGAAGTTGCTGGCCGCGGTACTTGCAGAGGCTAATGACTCGCAAGCGTGGGCGAGCAGGCTTTCGGTGTCGACCTGGGGGCAGACCATGAACATGGTGCTTGGTCGGCGGGGCTTTGCAGGTTCGGGGCACAGGTAGAAGTCGAGGGCACGTTTGATGGCTTCGCGGTTTCGGGCCTGGTCTTCGGTGCGGAGGGCTTCTTCGAGTGGGGTTTTGGTTTCGTGGGGAGGGGCGGGGATCAGTTTGTCCAAAGTTCAACTCCTGCTACTGCAAGTAGGGATGCCATCGTTCGCCGGATCTCACGCGGCGAAGAGGTGGCAGCTATGTGCAGGGTGAGATCCACCGGAGCAGGCAACCGGCCAGACCGAAGTCTGCCCGCACACAGCCGCCATAAAACAGGCAGCAGATTGAGCTGGCGCCAATTATCGTGGTGTTGGCGCTAGTTGCAAGCATTCCGGGGATCTCAGGCAGCGGCAGGCAAAGACTAGAGAGCGGGCGTCCGACGGACAACCTGAAAACATTGCGGGAAGGTTCTGCTATTTCGACACTGCTTTAAACAGCCAAAAGCAAACCCTCACCCTAGCCCTCTCCCAGAGGGAGAGGGGACCGACCGAGGTGTTTGGTGGAGGTACGCCGACGTGAAATACCGAGCCGAATTCAGATTCTGAAACACTTCGTGCTCTTCACCACTCAACAGGATGAGCGTTAGCTCGGCTGCAGCTCTTGATCTTGATC